>CAMAYE010000117.1 GCA_945862135.1 Bordetella parapertussis | reverse complement strand
ACCTTGTTCTGGCCGACCACTTCATCCTTGAACACCGCCAGCGCATTCATCATGCCGCGCAGCGCGGCGGTGGTCAGCAGCCGCGGGTAACTCACCGCAGCAACACCGATGTCCTGCAACTGCTGCGGACTCATTAGCGGCGTGGTCTTGCGCGGCCGCATGCCCAGGCCCATATTCACGATTAACGGTTTCGGCACGTTTTTCGCAACCTTGGCGATGTCTTCCTTTGACAGCAGCGCGTCGGCGTACATCACGTCGGCGCCGGCTTCGGCATACATATTCAGACGGCGGATCGCCTCGTCGACGCCGTGCGGGCCCGCGGCGTCGGTGCGCGACACGATGACGAAATCGTTGTCGCGGCGCGCGTCCACCGCGGCCTTGACCTTCTGCACCATCTCTTCGGCGGGGATGCACGCCTTGCCGGCCATGTGGCCGCAACGCTTGGGCCAGACCTGGTCCTCGATCATCAGCGCCGCCATGCCCGCTTTTTCAAATGCGCGCACCACGAAGTGCACGGTCATCGCGTTGCCGTAACCGGTGTCGGCATCGGCGCGCAGCAGCAGGTCGGAGCAGTCGGCGAGCCGCCGCGCGTTGTTGAGGTTCTCTTCAAAAGTCATCACGCCGCGGTCGGCCCAGCCCATGCGGCTTTCGGACACACCGGCGCCGGAAATCGACGCCGTCTTGAATCCTGCCTGCTCAATCAACCGCACGCTGTAGCCGTCGTAAACACCCGGCTGGATCAGTATCTGCTTCTTGTTGTTGATGAGTTCCTTGAACTGCGCGCCTCTGCTTTTCATGTGTTCTCCGTGTTGACTCTGCGTTGAATTACTTGCGTTTGCGATTCTTTGGCTTGGATTTCGGATTGGCTTCAGCCCTCGCCGTTGCCGCGGGAAAGGGCACATAGGGGTAATTGCCGCTGTTGACGCCGGCACGCAGCTGCAGCCTGCTGTGCAGCGCGCTGCGCACATGCCCGCGCATCACCTGCTCCGCCTTGCGCGCGTCGCGTTTTTTCAGAGCGGCAAGCATCGCGCGGTGCTCGCGCAGCAGCGTCGCCGGCCGGTCGGGCATCACCGTGACCACGGTGCCGACCAGGAACAGCGTTTCGCGCAGCATGCGCATGGTCTTCACCAGATAGCGATTGCGTGCCATGCGGTGAACCAGGTCGTTGATGTTGCGCTGGTATTCGATCAGCACCTTGGGATCGCGCACGCGGCTGCTGTCGTCGATCAGCTGTTCGAGTTGCGCGACTTCGAATTCGCTGGCATGGCGCACCGCCATCACCGCGGCCGCACCTTCCAGCACCTCACGCAAGGCGTAGAGTTCGGTCACCGCCTGATCATCGAGCGTCGCAACCACTGCACCGCGGTGGCGTTCATGCACCAGATAACCTTCAGCCTCGAGCCGCCGCATCGCATCCCGCACGGGGGTGCGGCTGATCTTCAGCCAGTCGGTGACATGCTGTTCGCGCACCGGATCGCCGGGGCGGAAATCACCGCGGCGGATGCCCTCGAGCAGCCCCTGATAGGCGACCTCGGCCAGGCTGATGCCGGCCGGAACGACGGCGGCCTTGCGTCTGGGGACTGCGGTGCTGCGGGTAGGCATCAGCGATGATCTCCTCGGCCGCCGCGGTTCTTTGAACGGACTTTCTGGACCGGACCGGCGGGTTGACGAATTGTACACAATTAAATACAATTTGGGGCAAGAAAAACCGCTGCTGTGGCCACTCCCGCGCCGCAGCAAGCCCCGGAGGAAAAATCATGTCCCGACCAATACCCCAGTCCAGCCGCCTGCGCGCCATGCTCAAGGAAGGCCGCACGCTGGTGAAACCCGGCGCCTACAACGCACTGTCCGCCATAATCATCGAGAAGGCCGGTTTCAGCTGCTGCGGGGTCACCGGCTACGGCGTCTCGGCATCGCTGCTCGGCAAACCCGACGTCGGTCTGGTCACGCTCGACGAAATCGTGATGATCACCCGCTACATCGCGCGCGCCGTAAAAATCCCGGTGATCGCCGATGCCGATACCGGTTTCGGCAATGCAATTAATGTCATGCGCACCGTTGAGGACTTCATCACCGCCGGGGCTGCCGCCATCCACATCGAAGACCAGGTTGCGCCCAAGCGTTGCGGGCACGTTGCTGGCAAGCAGATCGTGGCAATGGAGGAAATGGCCGGCAAGCTGCGCGCCGCCGACCGCGTGCGCCGCGAACTGGATCCGGACTTTGTGCTGATCGCACGTTGTGATGCCCGCGGTGTCGCCGGCGGCAGCGTCGATGAATTGATCCGCCGTGCCAATGCCTACCTCGAAGCCGGCGCCGACATGATATTCCCCGAAGCACTGACCTCCGAAGCTGAACTGGAACGCTGCGCCAAAGAGATCAAGGGCCCCCTGCATTTCAACCGCACCGGGGTATCGCCGCGCCTGCATGTGTCGCGGCTGAACGAACTCGGCATCGCGATGGTGTCGAACGCCACCGGCTCATTGCGTTCATCCACAGTCGCCATGGTCGATTACTTCGACGAATTCGCCCAGGACGACGTCGAGGCCGTCAAACGTTTCGAAGCCCGCACCAAAGACCATCCGGCGGGAAATATGCACGCCTTCATCGGATTTTCCGATATCAAAAAACTGGAAGAAGAATTTCTGCCCAGCGCCGAGGTTCTGGCAAAGTACGAAGGTTCGGTGGGCTTCCAGCCCTGATATCCGCTTGTGTTGCGACAAATAAAACGAGGAGATCAATAATGCGCTCAATAAACACCCTGCTGATTGCCGTCGCCCTGGCTGCCGCCGCAAACGCGACGGCACAGAACTACCCGACACGATCGATCCGCATCATCGTCGTCAGCACGCCGGGCGGCAGCGTCGACACCATGGCACGTACGGTCGGACCCAAACTCGCCGATCGCTGGGGCCAGCAGGTGCTGGTCGACAACCGGCCGGGCGCCGGTGGTGCAATCGCCGCGGAACTGGTGGCCAAAGCGCCGCCCGACGGTTATACGCTGATCATGGGCACGGTCGCCTCATTCGCCACCAACGTCAGTCTGCGCAAATCACTGCCCTATGATCCGGTGAAGGATTTTGTGCCGATTTCGCTGGTGGCGACGCAGAACCTGATGCTGCTGGTTCATCCGTCGGTTCCGTCGAAATCCGTGAAAGAACTGGTGGCGCTGGCAAAAAAGCAGCCAGGCAAACTGGCATTCGCCTCTGCCGGCAACGGCACCGGGGGGCATCTATCGGGCGAACTGTTCAAGATGCTGGCGAATGTCGATTTGCTGCACGTACCTTACAAAGGGGTACAGCCGGCGCTGATCGATGTCGTCAGTGGTCAGGTGTCGATGACCTTCGCCAGCATCATTTCCGCGATGCCGCAGGTCAAAAACAACCGGTTGCGTCCACTGGCAGTGACCGGTGCGCAACGCTCACCCGCAGCGAAGGAACTGCCGACAATGATCGAAGCCGGCGTCAAGGGTTATGAGTCGGCCACCTGGTACGGCCTGCTCGCGCCGGCCGGTACGCCTGCCGACATCGTCAACAAGCTCAACACCGAAGTCGTTGCCATCCTGAAAAGCCCGGAAATGTACGAACGGCTGTCGCGGGAAGGCGCGGATCCGGTGGGCAACAGCTCCGCGGAATTCGCCAAATACATCCAGTCCGAAATCGAAAAATGGCGGAAAGTGATCAGGGCTGCCGGGATTGCACCAAGCTGAGTTCAGCAACCATTCTCTGAGAATTGACATCGCCATAGAAGCAGAAGGTGTTCTTCCCCTTCTGCTTGGCGAGGTACATTGCCGTGTCCGCCTGCTTGATCATGTCCTCGCAATTCAGACCCTGACCGTCGTAAACGGCAATGCCAATGCTTGAGGTTACCCGCACGGTAACGTCACCGAATACATAGGGTGCGCCGATCGCCGCCAGAACACGCTCGGCGACCAGACCGGCGCTTGCCGGATGATCCAGATTGGTAAGCAGTACCGTGAATTCGTCACCGCCCAGACGCGCGACATTGGGACCGTTCTCAGCCCCTCCTCGAGCGACTTCGTCCTCTTGGCGGAGTGCGGCCCGGATCCGCAGGCTGACTTCCTTGAGCAGCTTGTCCCCGATCTCGTGCCCCAAGTTGTCGTTGACCGCCTTGAATCCGTCAATATCCATGAACATCAGGGCAAGCGCTTCCTTGTTGCGTGCAGCCCGGGCGAGGGTCTTGCGCATCTGCTGGATGAAATACTCGCGCCGCGCCAGACCGGTGAGGCCGTCAAATTGAGCCCGTTGCTGAACTTCGATTTCGGCAAGTTTGCGCTCGGTGAAATCCTGCACGTTGACCACGATGCCATCAATCCCCGTATGGCCGCGCAAGTTTGTTGCCGTCGCCATGAAATACCGGCTGCCCAGCGTCTCGTGAACGGCTTTAAATTCACCGCGTCGCGGCACGCCCGGTGCTGCAATCGCGCCCACCAGCCAGCTTGCGACAGCGTCCCGTGAATCTTCACTGACATAATCTGACAACGCCATCCCCAGCAAACGGTCTTCCGGGATCCCAAGCACGCGGGAATTGGCCGGCGCCGAATAACTGATGCGTAAATCCTCGCCAAGCAGCATCACGGCATCCGATGAATTCTCGATCAGAGCCCTGTGGAACTGTTCACTGAGTGCCAGTTGCCGTCGGGTACTGTGCAGTTTTTCTTCATCACGCTGGCGTTGCGCTTCCTGCGCGCGGATGACGCGATCCGCATGGCGAACAATGAAGAAGAGCGCGAGATAGAGACCGATCAGTACCGCAGTGACCTGCAACGCCACCGCGATACGGGTTTTCCGAATCTGCGTAAGCATCGGCGTGGTGTCGCTGTAGATCTCAAACACCGCCTCGACGGTGCCGCTCGCATCCCTGGACTTGATGGGAATGTACGATGCAACCAGATCGACATTTTCCACAACCTGCTCGAAAGTGCTGAATTCATTGCGGTGGGTCAGTTCACTTGCCGGATTGCCGTCACGGGCCGACTGAAATCCGGCATTGCCTGATTTATCTTCACCGATCTGCTTGGGATCGGTGGAAAACACGGTGCGGCCGGCCATATCGTAAATCTTGAGCTTCAGCACCTGGGTGCCGGAAAATTCACGTTGGAACAAGGCCTGCAGCCGGGCGACTTCAGGATGCTGGCGCAGAGCATCAGCGTCCAGTCCGACCGCGGATTTGAACAGCCCTGAAAATTCCTCCCAGTGTCCGCTGGCTACCGAGCGGGTCAGCAGGCCATGGTGCTCTTCCTGGGCATATATAAGGTCCTGAACGGCCAGACGTTGCTGCAGTCCGGTCAACAACCCGGTCGCGACCAGGATGACAACAAAGCTGGCAGCCGAAAAATAGCGCAGCAACCTGAATGCCGGCTGGGCCACTGTTGAATCCTGCATCCCGGTTGCGCCGATGGCCCCTTCAAGAACCGCTTTCATATGCTTTTCCCAGCAGATAACGCCGTTTAATACTCTTCCATACCCTATTACGGCTTACCCAGGACAAAATTGAGACTTAAATTCTGCCTCTACCAGGCCACAGCACCACCATCGACAGGAATGATCGCGCCGGTCATGAAATTCGATGCCCCGGAAGCAAGCAGTACAACAATGCCTTTGAGATCATCCGGTCCGCCGGTGCGCTTCAGCGGAATCTCGCGCTCGACGTTGTCCTTGTTTTTCACGTACATCTTTTCGTTGATCGGCGTCACAAAAAATCCCGGGCAGATGCAATTGACCTGGATGTTGTGTTGCGCCCATTTCACTGCCAGGTCACGCGTGAAATTCACCAGCGCACCCTTGCTCGAACCGTAGGCGATCGAGTTATAGGCCGCCGGATTGCGACCGACCATGCCGGCAATCGACGCGATGTTGACGATCTTGCCGCGCTTCTGTTTGATGAACTCGCGGCCGAAGACCTGCGCACAGAGGAAGGGCGCGGTGATGTTGAGGTCGAACACCTGCTGCCAGCGCTCCAGCGGCGTGTCTTCGGGCGGCGCCACCCAGGCGCGGCCGGCGTTGTTGACCAGAATATCGACGCGGCCGAATTTTTTCAGCACGGCATCCTTCAGCGCTTCGACCTGATCAGCCTTGGTGACATCGCAACCGACCGCCAGACCCTGGACGCCGATCTTCTCAATTTCAGCAATCGCCTGTTCGCAGACATCGAGACGCCGCGAGCAGATGACGATGTTGGCGCCGGCTTCGGCCAGTCCCTTCGCCATCTGCAAACCAATGCCGGTGGCACCACCGGTGACGATGGCCACCTGGCCGGACAGATCAAACAGGTTTTTTACATTGGCCATCAATATCCCCTTGTTTTTATTGACTTATTTAATCAGTCTTTGAGCAACAGCCCGGCGATGATGTTGCGCTGGATCTCCGACGTGCCCTCGTAAATGCGCACAATGCGCGCGTCACGGAAGGTGGTTTCAATGCCGACTTCACGCATATAACCCATGCCGCCATGGATCTGCACCGCAGCATCAACCACACGGCCCAGCGCCTCGGTGGAAAACACTTTGGCGGTCGAGGCTTCCATCGTGCCACGCTCGCCGCGCATCAGAGTGTCGATCGCACGGTAAGTCAGGCCGCGTGCAGCATCGCGCGCCACCGCCATGTCTGCGAGCATCCACTGCAGGCCCTGGTGATCGGCCAGGCGTTTGCCGCCCTGCGTTCGCGTTTTCATGAACTCAGCGGTCTGGTCGATCAACTTGTCCATCATGCCGCAGCAGCGCGCCGAAACCGTAACGCGTCCGGCAGTCAGCGTTTTCATTGCCTGCACATAACCCATGCCTTCGGCGCCGAGCAGATTTTCCGGCGGTACTTCGCAATCGGTGAAGGACAGCGGCGCGGTGGTGCAGCCGTGCATGCCCATCTTCAATTCGTTTTTGCCGACACTGAAACCCGGCGTGTCCCGCTCGACAACAAACGCCGAAATGCCCTTGATGCCCTTCGACTTGTCGGTGATCGCCATCACCGTGAAGACATGCGCGGGACCGGCGTTGGTGATGTAGATTTTTTCGCCGTTCAGCACATAACGGTCGCCTTTCTTCACCGCCATCGTGCGCATAGACGCCGGATCGGAACCGGCCTGCGGCTCGGTCAACGCAAACGCGCCAACCCATTCACCGCTGGCCATCTTCGGCAGGAACTTCTGCTTCTGCGCTGCATTGCCCAAGGCCGTGATGCCGGTCGTGCTGATACCGGTGTGATTGCCAATGAGCGTGGCGAAACCGTAATTGGTGCGCCCCATCACTTCCTCGATCGCGCACTTGCCGGCGAGATCCAGACCGCTGCCGCCGTATTCCTCGGGAATGGTCAGTCCGAACAGGCCCATGTCGCGGGCGAGTTGAAACAGGTCATCGGGTATCGCGTCGTTTTCCTCGATCCAGCGCGAACGCGGATCCACCTGTTCACGAACGAACTTGGCGACCTCGTCGCACAGCAGACGCACTTCAGCGGAAACAGTCATGAACATTCCTTCAAAACAAAATCTGAAAAGCAGCCACAGAGGACACAGAGAGCACAGAGAAAATCAAACCCGGGCACAGCTTGGTCATGAGTTCGGTTTTACTCTGTGTCCTCTGTGAACTCTGTGAACTCTGTGGCTAAAGCCTTTGGTCTTTAGCTCTTCATTCTAATCAACGCATCCGCAGCTTTGACGCCTTTACCCTTGGGCATGACGATCAGCGGATTGATGTCGAGTTCGGCGACCTGGTCTTTCAGGTCCACTGCCAGTGCCGACAGCTTCACCAGCGTATCCACCAGCGCATCCACATCGGCTGCGGGTTTGCCGCGGGCACCGGCGAGCACCGGATATCCCTTGATCTCTTCAACCATCTCGCGCGCCATCGCCGGGGTGATCGGCGCAAGGCGGAAGGACACGTCCTTCAGCACTTCGGCGAAGATGCCGCCGAGGCCGAACATCACCGCCGGGCCGAACAGCGCGTCGTTGGTAATGCCGATGATCGCTTCGATGCCGCCGCCGACCATCTCCTGCACCAGCACGCCTTCAATGCGCGCATCGGCCTTGTAGGCCTTGGCGTTTTTGAGGATCTCGTCGTAGGCCGCGGCAACACCCGCGGCATCCGCCACACCCAGACACACCGCCTTGGCTTCGGTCTTGTGCGAGATATCGGACGACTGCACTTTCATCGCCACCGGGAATCCGATTTTCTGCGCGGCAGCGACTGCTGCATCGCGGCTGGTCGCCAGCTGCTCCTGCGTCACTGAAATGCCGTATTCGGCCAGCACCTGCTTTGCCGCGTATTCCGCAACGTCGCCGGTTTTACCCTTGAGCATCGCCTGCGCCGCCGGTTTGCTGATTACCGGCGCCTTGTCATTTTTCTGTGCGGCATTGCGGCGCTTGGCTTCGGCGTACCAGGACACCGCGGCCAGCGCACGGCCGCAACGCACCGGCGACTTGTAATGGGGAATGCGCGCCGCATCGAGCACGGCGTAAGCCTCGGGGGCGACGGCGTCGCGCGCGCTCCACGAAATGAAAATCGGCTTGTCGGTCTTGGCGGCGACGGCAACGATCTCGTTGGCGACATTCAGCGCGATCTCGCCTTGCAGCGAGGCGTTGATCATCGCAATGCAATCCACGCCCGGATCGTCGTTGATCGCCTGCAGCGTGCGATTGATCAGTGTCAGGTCATTAAAAATCGCCGCGGTCACGTCCACCGGATTGCCGACCGAACCGAAAGAAGGCACAAACTCTTTCAGCTTGGCCACGGTGTCGGGAGCCAGTTGCGCCATCTGCATGCCGCCGGCAACGATCTCATCAGTCATCAGGATGCCGGCGCCGCCGGAGATGGTAATGATCGCGACGCGGTTGCCGCGCGGCAGCCGGTTGCTGCGCAGCGCATGACCGTAATCAACCAGATCCTGGATGTCATCGACCTGGATGATGCCCTTCTGTTTGAACGCGGCTTTGTACAGCGCCATTGCGCCGCCAAGGTTCGCAGTATGTGATGCCGCAGCCTTCTGTCCCTGCTCGGTGTTGCCGACCTTCCACATCAGGATCGGTTTACCGGCGGCGAGCGCCTTGTCGCCGACATCGAGAATGCGCCGCGCATCCTTTACGCCTTCGATATAGGCGCCGATGATGTCGGTGTTGGGATCGCGGATGAAATAGTCAATGAAATCCAGCGTCGATACGCCAATTTCATTTCCGGTGGTCACCATCTGGCGGAACGGCAGGCCGCCGTCGAGCGAAGACAGGTTCATCACCGAAAATCCGAAACCGCCGGACTGCGACACCATGCTCACCGTGCCTGCGGTGTAATCGGCGTTGAACACCGAACCGAAACCGGCATACACGGCGTCCGGCGGGCTGATCATGCCCTGGCAGTTGGGACCAATGACGCCGATGTCGTATTCCTTCGCGATGTCAGCAAGTTTCTGCTGCATCGCCACGCCGCTGCCGCCGGTCTCAGAAAATCCGGAACTGAAAATGATCACGTAAGGCACGCCCTGCTTGCCGCAAAGCGTCAGCATGTCCGCCACCCGCGTCGCATTGACCAGGATCAGCGCGAGTTCCGGCACTTCCGGCAGCGAATCGAGCGACGGCCAGCATTTGACGCCGGCGATCTCCTGATACTTGGGATTGATCGGATACAGCTTGCCCTTGTAACCGTGGCTCAGCAGATGTTTCAGCGGCTGGCCGCTGATGGTGATGAGATCCTGCGAAGCGCCGATGATGGCGATGGATTTGGGGCTGAAAAAACGTTCGATGTCAGTACGCATGAGAGGCCGGATTTAGGTTTTGTGTTGCGGGAGAGGCGCCGATTATACGCGGGGCTTACGCGCAAAGCCGCGTGCTAAACTGGCTTGAATCCCTGCTTGAGACCATATTATGAGCACCGCTGCCGCCGACGCTTTGCCCACGCGCCCCTTCCGTGATGTCTGGCTGATTTCCGCCGGCCACGGCCTCACCCATTGGTATCCGGCAACGTTTTACGTACTGCTGCCGCTGATCGGAAAAGAGCTCGGCCTCTCCTATACGCAAATCGGTTTTCTGATGAGTGCGCAGCACATCGCCGGCGCAATCTCCAACCTGCCGGGCGGCATGATTGTCGATGCCATCGGCAAAAAGGGTTACCTGATGGCCGCCTCGCTGTTCTGGGTCGGCTTTCCCTACGCGCTGATGAGCCTGACTAACAGCATGTGGATGCTGGTGGTCTGCGTGATGCTGGTCGGCATCGGCAACAATCTGTGGCATCCGGCAGCGATTCCGACGCTGGCTCATCAGTACCCGCAACGCAAGGGCCTGGTGCTGTCTTTCCACGGCATGGGCGGCAACATCGGCGAAGCGCTGGCGCCGCTGGCGGCCGGCACACTGCTGGCCTGGTTCAGCTGGCGCGAAGTGGTGGTGATCAACATCGTGCCGGGGCTGGTGATGGCGACGCTGATCCTGGTGCTGGTCGGCGCACTGGCCACCAACCGCGCAGCAGACAGTGGCAAAGACAACAAAGAAAATAATAAAGATAAAGACGCGGTCAACGCCGGCAATGACAGCAAGTGGAGCGCACGCCAGTACCTGCATGACCTGGGCACGCTGATGCGCGACCGCACGCTGATGCTGATCTGCATCAGCGGCGGGTTCCGTACACTGACACAGGTCGGACTGATGGTGTTCCTGCCGGTGTACCTGGCGTACGAACAGGGTTATTCGACGATTGCCATCGGCGTTTGCAT
>CAMAYE010000116.1 GCA_945862135.1 Bordetella parapertussis | reverse complement strand
TCGAACGTTTGATGTTTGCAGTCAGCTTGCGCAGCGCCTGCGACATCAGCCGCGCCTGCAGACCCATCTGCGGCTCGCCCATTTCACCTTCGATCTCGGCACGGGGCACCAGCGCCGCCACCGAGTCGATCACCACCACATCCACCGAACCCGAACGCACCAGCATGTCGGCGATTTCCAGCGCCTGTTCGCCGTTGTCCGGCTGCGAAATGATCAGCTCGTCAACCTTGACGCCCAGCTTGCCGGCGTATTGCGGGTCGAGCGCATGTTCCGCATCGATGAACGCCGCCGATCCGCCGAGTTTCTGCATCTGCGCGATCACCGACAGCGTCAGCGTGGTTTTGCCCGACGATTCCGGACCGTAGATTTCAACAACACGGCCGCGCGGCAGACCGCCGATGCCGAGGCCGATGTCGAGACCCAGTGAACCGGTCGACACTGCCTGGATGTCCTTGGCGATATCCGACTCGCCCATGCGCATGACCGAGCCCTTGCCGAATTGTTTTTCGATTTGCGACAGCGCCGCGGCGAGCGCTTTGGATTTGTTTTCGTCCATGGTTGTCCTCGTAGTCCGGTGATTCGTTCAGTAAAAAATCAGATGAAATTTCGGGATTGCGTCTTGCGTTGTGTTCCGTTGATGGAACGCATTATTACACAATCCGCAGAAAAAGGTGAATATTTATACAGTAGTGTGTATAAAACCACCTTAATGACAATAATGATAATTAAATCAATTACTTAAATACTTATTACCGGGCATCCGGCATCGCTGGCAACAGCTTCAACAGGCCTTCCAGCGCAAAACGTACGGCCTGCCGCCGCACCGCCTCACGGTCGCCGTTGAAGCGTTTGAGCTCACTTTTCGGTTCGCCATTTTTAACGCCCCAGGCAAAACACACCGTGCCCACCGGCTTGTCGGGCGTGCCGCCTGTGGGGCCCGCAGTACCGCTGACCGACACCGCCACCTGCGCATGACTGTTGGCCAGCGCGCCAAGCACCATCTCGCGCACGGTCTGCTCGGATACCGCGCCATGCGTACCCAGCGTTTCCTGACTCACGCCGAGCCTCTCGCGCTTGGAAATATAGGTATAGGTGACAAACCCGCGTTCAAACCAGCTCGAACTGCCGGGCACCGCCGTCAGCGCCTGCGCGATCCAGCCGCCGGTGCAGGACTCCGCGGTCGCCAGCATCAGCCCCTGCGCCTTCAGCGCCTCGCCGACATTCGCCGCCAGTTCAAACAGTATCGAATCATCCGCTGCATGTTTGTTGGGCATCACAAACCCTCCTGCAAGTTATCGATTACCCGACTACCCGACTACCCGATTACCCGATTACCGCGTAAGCCACCGCCATAACCAGCAAGGTGTAACCCGCCGCCAAGAGATCGTCCCACATCACACCGAAGCCGTTTTTGAGCATGCGGTCATAGTAGCCAATCGGCGGCGGCTTCAGGATGTCGAACAAGCGGAATATCAGGAAGGCAAAGGCCTGCCAGTAACCGGTGACCGGCACAAAAAACAGCACCAGCAGAAACGCCACCGTCTCGTCCCACACCATGCCGCCATGATCCGCCACACCCAGCGCGTGGCCCGTCACCGAACTCGCCCACACCCCCAGCCAGAACAGCCCGACCACCACCACCAGGAAAGTCCACGGAGCAAGTTGCGGCGCCAGCCAGTTGAACAAGGGCAACGCCAGCAGCGTGCCGAAGGTACCCGGCGCCACCGGCGACAAACCGGCGCCGGCGCCGAAGGCGATGAAATGCGCCGGGTGGCGGAACACAAAACGCAGATTCGGTTTGACGACTGCACCACCGCTATTCATGA
Source organism: Bordetella parapertussis (assembly GCA_945862135.1). Taxonomy (GTDB): domain Bacteria; phylum Pseudomonadota; class Gammaproteobacteria; order Burkholderiales; family SG8-41. Next base: position 8,932 of record CAMAYE010000116.1, on the reverse strand, counting down.
CGCTATCCAAAATGATCAAAACCTTTCTGTTGCAAAGACAGTGGCAGACCATCCCGATCCACCACCGCCACGCTGCACACACCCGCCGGCGCGCGAATCACACGGCCGATGCGCGTCACTGATGTTCGCGCCTTCAATGCCGCACCTTCCACCGCGGCGCGTTTCGCCGGTGCTGCAGTAAAGCACAACTCGTAATCATCACCGCCGCCCAGCAGCGCCGCCTGCGCTGCAGATGAGTCCAGATAACGTTTCATCAATGGTGATACCGGCAGACGTTCAATCGCCACCACCGCCGCCACCTTCGAACACTCGCAGATATGCCCGAGGTCGGCGACCAGACCGTCCGACACATCAATCGCGCTGCGCGCAATGCCACGCAAGGCCACGCCCAGCGCGATGCGCGGCGCCGGCCAGTCCAACCGCTGCTGCGCCAGTTTGCGCTCAGCAGGTTTCAGTTTGATGTTGCGGTTGCGCACCGCCACCGCCAGCGCCGCATCCCCCAGAGTACCCGATACCCAGACATCGTCACCGGGTTTCGCGCCATCGCGACGCAAGGCCTGCCGTGCAGGCACTTCGCCAATGATCTGTACACAAAGATTCAGCGGTCCGCGCGTGGTGTCGCCGCCGATCAGATCGACGCCATGTTTGCGCGCGAGTTTCATGAAACCTTTCGACATCGCCGCTACCCAGCGCGCATCCGCCTTCGGCAGTGCGATACCCAGCGTGGCCCAGCGTGGCGTCGCACCCATCGCCGCCATATCCGACAGATTCACCGCCAGCGCCTTGTGGCCAACGGATTCAGGATCGGCATCCATGAAAAAGTGCCGCCCGCCGACCAGCATGTCGGCAGCGACGGCCAATACCTGGCCGCGCGAGGGTTTGATCAACGCGGCGTCATCGCCGACGCCGAGCAGCGTGCGCGGGGTGGCGTGGGTGAAATACTTTTGGATGAGATCGAATTCGGAGGGCATTCACGTATTGTGCCCTGAAAGGCGGGTGGGATGAAGGTGGATGAGCTAAGGCGGGGAAGGGTCAGAAAAAGAAATCGACTCCGGTACCTTTGGTTTCACGATACCTTTTGTTTCACTAGACCTGACCCCTAAGATACTTCTATATTGACTGCACCACCCGTTAATCCCGGCTGGAGACTAGCGTAGGTCGCAAACGCTAACTCAGCGTTATTAAAAAGAAAGTTAGCGTCAGTCATTTTGCATCCTCCTCAACAACAAACAGTTGCTGGATATCAGATGTGATTACCTTTAAGTTAGGGCACGTAAAGCGCGAATCTTGCGCAAGACCAACCGGAAAATCCCCACCAGATCTCGAGTAGGAAACCCATCGAGCCACGATCTTTTGATCAGCACGCCGCACCATTTCCCATTCTGAGCGCCAGACGTTAGGATTAGCTTCTCTTATGACCGTCATCTTGTTAACCGTATAAACTGGCGCCCGAGGATGCGCGAGTTCTTTTATTACGACACTGATTTTTCCGTCGACAACCCCCAACAGATTGACAACTGATCTCGAGATTCGCACTTTCTCGATTATTTGAACCCCTCCATCCTTCCCACACATTTCCTTGACCTGCTCATCCCAGTAAGCCTTGCGTCCTTCATAAAAAAGCAACGCCAGCGCTAGTAGCATTAGCAAGATAGCTGGAATCATCAGAAGCCATGCAAGCACACCAAAACCATTCTGTCGGCATGAACTCATAGCAGACACCGGAATCGTTTTATTTTTCGCCAAAAGTACCGGGGTCGAATTCTTTTCCATAGACATCCCACACACGCCTACTAAATTAACGAGACCAAGCTTGATCAATTAAAGGGGCCAGGCTCAATTAAATTGAAAATCGATAATTAAAGGGGCCAGGCTCAATTTTAACCCTCCGTACACCGCCGCCCTCCCCTGCACATTAAGCGGATATTGAGAAGAAAATGGAGACTCTGCCATGCCCCGCCGCCCCCGCGTGCATCTGGATGCCGTGCCCTTGCACATCGTGCAACGCGGCCACAACCGGGAGCCCTGCTTTTTCGCTGAAGATGACTACCTCAGCTATCGTCATTGGCTCGATAACGCTCTCACGGATTCAGGCTGTGTGCTACACGCCTATGCACTGATGACCAATCATGTGCATCTGCTGGTTACACCCTCTAAGGCAGAGGCTGTCCCCAAGCTGCTGATCAGCCTGGGACGTCGCTACGTTCAATACATCAACCGCCAATACAGGCGCACCGGCACTTTGTGGGACAGTCGCTATAAATCGTCGCTGGTGGAACCCGAGTCTTACCTGCTCGCCTGCCAGCGCTATATCGAACTCAACCCGGTGCGCGCAGCAATGGTTGACGATCCAGCGCACTACCGATGGAGCAGCTACAGAACCAATGGTCTCGGGATCACGGATCCGTCATTAACCCCACACCCGCTTTATCTGGCGCTCGGCCAGGAAGCCCGAACACGGCAAGCCGCCTACCGCGCATTGTTCCGCGCCCAGCTTGATCATGAAGCTATCGAAGACATCCGCCTTGCGCTGAACCAGAGCCAACCACTGGGTAATGACCGATTTCTCAAAAAGATCGAAGCAGTGATCGGAATGCGGCGCGAAGCCAAACCACGCGGCCGACCGAAAGCCCGCACAGCAGCAGAGAATTCCAGGGAGCTTTAGAAAATCGAGCCTGGCCCCTTTGGCCCCTTAACTTATTGAGCGAACCCTGGGAATGCTGCACTAGGGTCGAACACCCTGCCCGCGAGCACTTGTGGGAGGCGTTGTTGCGCATCGGATCTCGCTAAAGATGCAAATGTGGCGCCATCTAGCGGGCTATTACCCGTCCTCACATATGCAGCAGTTGCCAAAGTTGCATACTTGAAATAGTCAGATATTGTTGGCATATCTACCCCTCCTATTTGCTACTAATAGGCAATAACACATCGCGGTAAATTAAAAAGCTGTTGGGATATTTCGTATTCGGTCCGCCATCAGGCCCATCACAACCCATTCGTGGACTGCTCAAATGTATAAAAAACCATGGCGCACCTCTGCTGTAAACGGTATATCGCGCCAAAACACTCCTAGTTTGACTATCAATCACTGAAGAGCTTTGCTGATTCACCTTATGCGTAACCTGTATTCCCCGCGTTTGTGAAAAGTGATACCTCGCCGTGGGCTTGTCGAGCTTGGTGATGCGCCATCCATAACCAGTGTCAATCTCGAAATTAACTTGTACTAGCTTATCCACGGGATGCATGATCCATTCGTTCTTGCCTTTCGTCAGTTCTTTCCCAGGATGCTTTGCGACAAACCACTCAATGGCCTGATCCTTCTCCTCATCCGTTGCCCTTTCTACACGGCGAAATCCACTTCCTTCCTTAGACTCGACAAACTGGTAGGAAGGCATACCCACGATGCGTGTAACCGTTCGACCGGAATCGTCATAAAACCCATCCACCTCCACCGTCTTGTTGATGACGATGCCCGCATCCTTGCGGCATAGCTGCCCGAAATTCCACGCAATCCAGAACTCTTCCAACCACGGCGCCACCAGCACCAGCGCGATCACCGACCATGCCGCCGGCCCGCTGAACTTGCGTTTCTTAAGCTTGACCCAAACAAACCAGATCACCCCCAATACAACGGCGTAGAGGATCGCAATGAATATCAGACTGATAATGCTTGAGTAGTAAAAACGCATGATTTGTCCGGTTAAAATGCACCGAATGGGGTCAGGTCTAGCAAAGTAGCATTCATCATCGCCCCTCCCTTACGATCCGCCCAGCGTCGTTGGCACCAAAGGTAGCGGGGTCGAATTCTTTTCCGTAGACATCCCACACACGCCTACTAAATTAACGGGGCCAAGCTTGGAGAGTTCTCACCATTCACTTCCGTAATTTCGAAGCCCCCCGCTTTAATTGCGTAGCCACTCACCGCCGCAGTTGATCCGCCATCCAGTCCGTCGTCTGCGTCTGGAACATGTAACGCCGGTTGTTGGCAACATGATTACCGCCTTTAACAATCAGCAGCACGCAGGGCCCCGACACTTCAGCCGCAATACGCTCGGCGTTGTGCGGCGGGGTCAGTTTGTCGAGTTCGCCGCCGACCACAAAAATCGGACAGGTGATGTTTTTGGCGACGCCTTCAAGACTCAGTGTTTTGGCGTTCTCGCGTGCCGCTGCCATGTCGTTCGCATGAGAACGCACGCGGAAGGCCTCGCGTGACAGTTCATTGCGGCTGTCGAAGGTTTCCACCCAGCTGTACGGCCCCGAGAGTGAAATGCAGGCCTTGATACGTTTCTCGAAGGCCACGCTGCGCGCGGCGTAATAACCGCCCAGCGAAACACCCCACAGGCCGATGCGCGCGGCATCGAGGTCGTTGCGTGTGATCACGTAATCCACCACCGCCGTGACCGCCACTTCGTAGTCGCCGCGAATGGGAATGGCGTATTCCGCTTCGCCCTGCCCGGGGCCGTCGAAGGACAGCGTAGCCATGCCGCGGGCGAGGAAAATGTTTTCGTAGACTTCGAGTTCTTCCTTGGTCGAATCGAGACCCACACACATGATCACCACCGGGAGCGGCGCGTTGCCGGCAGGTTTGCGCAGGATGCCGGCGAGCGTTTTGCCCTGATAAGGAATCTCCACGCGCACACCCGGATTCGGCAGCAGCGGCAACGCCAGCTGGCGGCATTCGATGACCTTCTGGTGCGCGGCTTTCATCTGCGGGATGTCGTGCACGAACATGAACTTGCCGAAGTGGTAGCAGATCGCGGCACGGTTGAGGTGTTCCCCCGCCGAGAGCTTGTAACCTTCGGCCAGCGCCTTGCGCCCCAGGCCTTCGTGGATGGATGCGCGCGCACTCCAGGCTGCGCACCACTCATCCCAGCTTGAAATGCCCGCGGTGACTTCCTCGAAGTCGGTCAGCGGCACACCGCTGGACACGAAACGCGGCGCCCAGTGGTGGATGGCGGTTTCAACGCGTTTGTCTTTTGTTGACTGGCCTGCTGCTTCCATCATTCCTCCTTATGTTATGGACGGCGACTGCACGATCAGCCTGCACAAGACGCATCTTGCCATGGCATGAACATTGCTCAACCTCAACCTGAACAGTCCGGCTTCCGCCCTGACTGCACACCGCATCACTCCACGCATCACTCCTTTGAGGTTCGCAAAAATGACTATCCGCAGAAACATTTCATGGCTGGGCGCTGCATTGCTGGCCCATGCCGCCTTCACCCTCGCAATCCCGGCGCAGGTATCGGCGCAGGGCTATCCGGCCAAAGCCGTGCGCATCATCGTACCTTTCCCGCCGGGCGGCAATACCGACATTTACGCGCGTCCGGTGTCCGCGAAAATGGCGGACCTGTATGGCAAACAGATGTTGATCGACAATCGGCCCGGCGCCGGCGGCTCGGTCGGCATGCAGATCGCCGCGGCACAGCCCCCGGACGGTTACACGCTGATCTGGGGCAGCACCAGCACGCATGGCGTCGGCCCCAATGTTTACAAGAAACTGCCCTATGATGCTGTCGCTGATTTCGAGCCAGTGATCCTGACCGTGGTCGCGCAGAACATTCTGGTCGTGCACCCTTCGGTGCCGGCCAAAAACGTCAAGGATCTGATTGCCATCGCCAAAGCCAAACGCGGCGGACTGAGTTTCGCCTCCAGCGGCAACGGCACCATCAGCCACCTTGCGGGTGAAGTATTCAAGGGCATGACCGGCACCGACATGGTGCACGTGCCGTACAAAGGCAGCTCGCAGGCGATGGTTGATTTGCTGTCCGGACAGATCGATGTGATGTTCGACAGCCTGTCCTCGGCGCTGCCTCAGGTGAGAGCCAACAAATTGCGCGCGCTCGCGGTGACCGGCAGCAAACGTTTCCCCGGCATGAAGGACATGCCGACGATCAACGAATCCGGACTCAAGGGGTTTGAAGTTGCGACATGGCTGGCTATCTGGGCGCCGGCGCGCACACCCAAGGATATCGTCGCCAAGCTCAACACGGACATCAACAAAATCCTGCACGAACCGGACATCCTGCGCCTGATGACAGACAACGGCGCCGAACCCGGCGGCGGCTCACCGGAGCGGCTCGGCAATCACGTCAAATCCGAAATCGCCAAATGGGGCGCGGTGGTGAAGTCGGCAAACCTCAAGGTGGAGTGAGCAACAACAAGGAACCGGAAACAAGCGTTGCATCAGCACGCCGGACGCCTTGCAGCTCACGGCGTACCAGGCGCGCCTGAAATCGTGCAGAATGCTGGACATTCAAAGCATCGGAGTGAAAATTCCGGCAACAAAAACCTTTTATGTGATACGCATCACCCGGGCCGCAGCCGCACACGGTATTCACTAATGACGTACATCGACCCGGTTGCAAAAATCGCCAAGACGAGCGGACTGCAACCGGAATGACCTGAAAGCCAGGGCAGTCGCCCGGTGATTGTGGCCGTCGATCACTTTGCAGGAGGACATCAATGGACTACTTCGTTTATTGCCATGACAAGCCGGGAGCAAACGCGTTGCGCAAGCAGACGCTGGAAGCCCACTGGTCGTTCATGGACCAATATGACGCCGGATTCACGGCACGCGGACCTTCACTGACGGATGACGGCTCTGCGCAGACCGGGAGCATGCACATCGTCGATCTGCCGGACGCTGAAGCCGTGCGCGTATTTGCGTATGAAGAACCCCGTTACAAAGCGGGTGTTTTTGATGAAGTTTTCATCCGCCGCTGGCGAAATGACCTCGGGCACAGCATGTGGGATTTCAAGGGGGATGCGGCCCGCAATCAGCGCTTCCTGCTGATCGGCCGGGGCCGTCCGCAAGCCCACAATGACAGTGTTCGGCTTGCGGACGAGCGCCGGCATTACTACAACGCGAATGATTACGGCACAGCGTTGATCACCAGCGGAGTACTGCTTGCTGAAGACGGCACGCATTGGGCCGGAAACGCCATGATGGTCGAGCTGCGTGACCGCGTTGCGGTTGACGCCATGCTTGCGGGTGATCCATGGGTCAAAGCCGGCCTCTACGAACGCATGGACATCCACCGCTGGGAATTCGGCGGACGCCGCTAAGCTGCGATCAGGGCTTCGGCGGTTGCGGATCGATCGACGACGTCTTGCCCAACTGGCTCTGCATCTCCGCCAGCGCCGCCTGCTGCTGGATGAACTTCTTTTTCAGGTGCGACGGAAACCAGAAATCCAGGATCGCAAACCCGAAAAAGAAAGCCAGCATGATGTTGCGCGTGCCCGGTTCGACGCCGCCGCCATACAGCAGCACGTAACAACCGAGGAACAGATTCAGTATCCCGGCAAATTGAAACGCGTAGATGCGTTTTTTCAGTTTCTCTTCATCCATCGCCTTCTCCAGCTCCGTTGCGGATGCGGTCCGCTCAGCGGCCCGCGGAAAACTCGACTGCGCGCAGTTGCGCAGCCATCTTGTCGAGCACACCGTTGACGTATTTGTGGCCATCGGTGCCGCCAAACGATTTTGCCAGCTCAATCGCCTCATTGATGATCACGCGATACGGCACTTCAGGCTGGCTCTTGAATTCATAACCGGCGAGCAGCAGGATGCCGCGCTCCACCGGCGACAGGCTCTTGTATGCGCGATCCAGCAACGGTGCGATCAACTGCTCCATGTCGGCCGCACCGGCAACAGCACCGGTCAGCAGCAGCTTGAAGTATTCGTTATCAATCTTGCTGAAATCATCGGCATCCGACAACTGCTCGGCAATGGTCAAGGGATCAGTGCCTGCAAGCTGCCACTGATACAGGCCTTGCAGGGCGAATTCACGCGAACGTCTACGGCTGGATTTCATGAGGCTCCGGTGTGCCGCCGACTCATCGGCAACACACTAATATTCGTTTAAAATCAATAATTTATAGTATATCGCGGACTACAGTCGCGGCAGCAGACGCGCCATTTCGATGGCCGCAATCGCACAATCGAGACCCTTTTGCGCCATGCGCGCTTCGGCCTGGTCGTCATCCTCGGTGGTGAGAATGCCATTGGCGATCGGGACACCAGTGGCAAGCTGCACTTCGGTAATGCCGCGCGAGGATTCGTTGGACACGATTTCAAAATGGTAGGTCTCGCCGCGGATCACCGCACCGAGCGCGATCAGCGCATCGTATTTACCACTTTGCGCCATTTTCTTCAGCGTCAGCGGAATTTCCAACGCACCCGGCACCGTGACAATGCGGATGCTGTCCTTGGTGACACCATGCTTGACCAGCCCGGCAGTGCATGACGACAGCAAGCCGTCACCCACGTCGATGTTGAAACGGCCCATGACAATGCCGATGCGCAGCCCCGCGCCGTTGCTGTCGGGTTCCAGTTCTTCGATGCCGTCGTAACGTCCCATGTTGCTTTCCTTTAAGCCTTGCCCGGCGGCTGCAGATAACCGGTCACTTCAAGATCAAAACCGGCCATGCTCGGCATGCGCAGCGGTTGCGCCATCACGCGCATTTTTTTCACACCCAGATCGCGCAGGATCTGCGCGCCGATGCCGTAATTTCGTAACACGATCTTTGCCGGACCGCCGCGCTCGTCCTGCGGACGCGCGCGCTCCAGCAATTCGGCCGCGGTTTCCGGACGATGCAGCAGAACCACCACGCCTCGGCCGTTGCGGGCGATTTCCGCCATCGCATCGTGCAGATTCCAAGAGTGGCTGGTCGCGCTGGTATCGAGCACGTCAATCAGCGACACCGGCTCATGCACCCGCACCAGCACCTCATCGCGCGGTGAAATCTTGCCGCAGACCAGCGCGAGGTGCGTCTGGCCGCCGGCGGTTTCGGTGTAAGCCACCAGCCGGAACTTGCCCTGCGCGGTTTCGATGTCACGCTCGGTGGCGCGTTTGACCAGCGATTCGGTACTGCTGCGATACTGGATCAGGTCGGTGATGGTGCCGATTTTCAAGCCGTGTTCGGCGGCAAA
>CAMAYE010000115.1 GCA_945862135.1 Bordetella parapertussis | reverse complement strand
CGCCCGCTTGCAACGGCTGCTGCTTGAAGCAGAAACATTCGAGCTTTTTCACATACGGTGCAGCGTGTTTGGGTCCGTAGCTCGGGATCGCCTGACCAACAATCGCTTTCGCGCCGTTATTGCGGACGTCGTATTCGATCTGGATCATTTCGCCCGGATGCACCCGAACGCTGCGCTGTACCGGCTTGAAATCCCACTCCAGACCATGGGCGTTGGAATCAAACTCAAGCGTGACCCAGCGAGTCTTGTCGATCTGGGTGTTCTCAACAGCCGCAGCCGGCTTGATCAGGTTATTAACGCCGGTGACTTCGCAGATCTTTTCGTAGAACGGCACCAGCAGAAATCCGAAGCCGAACATCGCCACCGCGAATATCGACAGTCGCGTCATCATCCTGCGGTTGGCGCGTTCGGTTTTCATTTGGCCAGCAAGTAGTATTTGATCATCACGCCGAAGAAAAACGCGGCAACAATCAGCCACAGCACAGCGGCCGTGCGACGATTACTGCGTTTGACGTCGACTGGTGTCATTAAAATTATTTGATGACAGGTGGCGTTTCGAAACTGTGCCAGGGCGCCGGTGTAGGCAGATGCGTCCACTCCAGACTGTCCGCACCTTCCCAGGGTTTGTCCGGCGCCTTCTTTCCACTGGTGATGCAATTGATCACCACGTAGAGGAACAGCAACTGCGATAAACCGAAACCAAAGGCACCAATCGTCGAAATGGCATTGAATTCGGCGAACTGCAGTGCGTAATCCGGGATCCGGCGCGGCATGCCGGCAAGTCCGAGGAAGTGCTGCACAAAGAAGGTGACGTTGAAGAACACCAGCGACAGCCAGAAATGCCACTTGCCCAAGGTCTCGTTGTACATGTTGCCGGTCCACTTCGGCAGCCAGAAATAAATACCTGCAAAGGCCGAGAACAGGGCACCTGCAACCATTACGTAATGGAAATGCGCGACGACGTAGTAGGTATCGTGCAGCTGCACGTCAACCGGGGTAATCGACAGCACCAGCCCGGTAAAGCCACCCAGCGTAAACAAGAACAGAAACCCCAGCGCAAACAGCATTGGCGTTTCAAAAGTCAGCGAACCCTTCCACATCGTCGCTACCCAGTTGAACACTTTCACGCCGGTAGGCACCGCAATCAGTACCGTGGCATACATGAAGTAGAGCTGCGCCTCGACAGGCATGCCAGCAGTGTACATGTGGTGCGCCCACACCATGAACGACAGGATGGCGATCGAAGCCGTTGCGTAAACCATCGACGCATAACCGAACAACGGCTTGCGGGAAAACGCCGGGATCACCTGTGAAACCACACCGAAGGCGGGGATCGCGATGATGTAAACCTCGGGGTGACCGAAGAACCAGAAAATATGCTGGTAAAGCACGGGGTCACCGCCACCAGCCGCGTTGAAGAAGTGTGTGCCGAAGTGACGGTCGGTCAGCGTCATCGTCACCGCACCGGCCAGCACCGGCATCACCGCAACCAGCAGGTAAGCGGTAATGAGCCAAGTCCAGCAGAACAGCGGCATTTTCATCAGCGTCAGCCCGGGGGCGCGCATGTTGAGGATGGTGGTGATGATGTTGATCGACCCCATGATCGACGAGATGCCGAGGATATGAATGGCAAAAATGGTCAGATCCATCGCCGGACCGGCCTGGGTCGACAGAGGCGCGTACATCGTCCAGCCAACGCCTGCGCCACCGCCGGGCATGAACTGCGCCGCGATCAGCAACATCGCCGCGGGAGGCAGCAACCAGAACGACAGGTTGTTCATCCGCGGGAACGCCATGTCCGGCGCACCCACCTGCATCGGGATCAGCCAATTCGCAAAACCCACGAACGCCGGCATGATGGCGCCGAACACCATGATCAGGCCGTGGTAGGTGGTCATTGAATTGAAGAAATCCGGCCGCACGATCTGCAGACCGGGCTGGAACAGTTCGGAGCGGATGATCAGGGCCATCACGCCGCCGACCAAGAACATGGTGAAGCTGAACCACAGGTACATCGTGCCGATGTCCTTGTGATTCGTCGACATCACCCAGCGCATGATCCCGCTGGGTTTGTGTCCGTGATCGTCGTGGCCGTGGTCGTGGGTGTGTGCGTGTGCTGCGTCCATTGCGTTCTCCTGGAGCCTGAATTAGTTCCGTGCAGCCTTGATTTCGGCCGGGGCCACGGCTTCACCGGTCTTGTTTGACCAGTTATTGCGGGTAAACGTGATCACACCGGCAAGATCAGCGTCAGACAAGTGCTTGAAGGAAGCCATTGCAGTGCCCTGCTTGCCGGCGAGCATCAACTTGATCTGATCAGCCTTGGGGCCGTTGACAACCTTCGACCCGGAAAGCGCAGGGAATGCGCCGGGCACCCCCATGCCGGTGGCTTGGTGACAGGCCACACAATTCTGGGCATAGATTTTCTCGCCGTGCACCTTCAGTTCGTCCAGGGTCCAGGTCTTGTTGGGATCGACTTTGGCAGCAGCAACCTTTTTCTGCTGAGCACCAACCCATGCGGTGTATTGCGCAGGCTCCATGACTTCCACAACAATCGGCATGAAACCATGGTCCTTGCCGCAAAGTTCCGCGCACTGGCCACGGTAAATGCCGGCCTTCTCTGCTTTGAACCAGGTGTCGCGGATGAAGCCCGGAACCGCGTCCTGCTTGACCGCCAGTGCGGGCACATACCATGCATGGATCACGTCAGCCGCAGTGGTGAGTATGCGGATTTTCTTGCCGACAGGAACCACGACATGATTGTCGGTTTCGAGGAGGTAATGGGGATTGGCGTTGCGGCCGGCGATATCCGTGCCGTCGATCTGCGCACGTGGCGTCGACAGCGTGCTGTAGAAGCTGATGCCCTCGCCTTCGCCCTTGAGATAGTCATAACCCCACTTCCACTGATATCCGGTCGCCTTGATCGTGATGTCAGGCTCAGAGGTGTCGCGCATGGCAATCAGAGTACCGGTTGCGGGGACGGCCAGCGCGATCAGGATGACAAACGGAATCAGCGTCCACGCCACCTCGACTGCTGTGTTTTCATGGAACTGGGCCGCCTTGTGACCAACCGATTTGCGGTGTTTAAACACCGAATAGAACATGAATCCGAACACGCCGATGAAAATGACAAAGCAGATGATGGTGATGATCGTATGCAGGCTGTAGATCTTTTCACCAAGCAGCGTGTGTGGCGTCTGCAGGTTCAGCTTGTACTCGGCCCATGCCGCGCACGACCAGAAAAACAGCACAATCGCTGCGGCACTACCTTTGATCCCCTTGATGCTCATTCTTCCCCCGCTGATATAACCCGATTGATCCGCTAAATCCGATGCCCGCCAAGACGGCTGCGCACCTCGCGCGCCAACTCCTGCCGGCTTTCCTCGCCGCAAAAACGCCCGATGGCGATTTCGCGGCCGTGGGAGCGCAATGAAACCGCCCCTGCACTTCCCGTTACCAGCCGCACCCAGCAGCGATTGAACTCAAACCGCCGCGACAATCCCTGTTCCCTGATTTCCAGCAGAATCCGGTCGCCATCAAAGGCCAACCGCTCGAAATCACCAGCACGCTTCAGCGTCCACCAGACCGCAACGCCCAATGCAGCGATCTCAATGCCGGCAAAGGGAATGACTAGCCAGGCTCCTGCAATTGCAAATGCAGCCGATGCAAGAACCAAGAACAGGGCTAACGACCCGAACACCAAACACAGCAGACGCAAGTCCAGAGAACTGCAATGGCGCCTGAAATAAGTGAACTCGGCACCGTTTCCCACCAAATCCGCATTGCAATGTGGCCTTGTCGTCACCGGCGCTGACCATCCTTTTCAACCGCGCGGACTTTATCACATCGGCATGGGCGGTCGCAACCAAAAAGCCCTTTAAAAGCAGTCGGTTTTCCCTCTTAAATGACCGCATTAATGCGACTAATGTCCAAGGTCCGTGCCACGCGGTCTGGATCCGGTTTGGCAGTGTTTTTGACGATACCCAGCAACGGCGCCGGAATAGCTCGACGCAGGGCGTCAAGGTTCTCGTCCCGCCGAACCATCACAGGATCAATGGCATTGGCGATCCAGCCCGCGAGCTGCAATCCGCGCGCCTGTGCCGCTTCCACCGTCAACAAGGCATGGTTGAGACAGCCAAGGCGCAAACCCACCACCAGCACCACCGGCAGATTCAGTCGCACGGGAATGGCCGCTGCATTCAGTCGCGGGCCCAGCGGAACCAGCAAGCCGCCGACGCCCTCGACCACCACCACGTCGGACAGCGCCGCAAGCCGGGCGTAGTTGCGTGCAATCACGGAAAGACGCACTGCAATGCCGGCTTCCCGCGCTGCAATATGCGGTGCAATCGGCGGCCCGAAACAATACGGATTGATCGTTTGACGGGGCGCGTCCACATTGGCGGCGGCGCGCAAATGTTCCACATCGTCGTTGTACCAGACGCCTCGGCGGAAACGGGCACCCGCAGCAACCGGCTTCATGCCGACCGTGCGCAGACCGGTAAGCGCCAGACCGCGCAGCAGCGCACAGGCAATCAGTGTTTTGCCGATCCCGGTGTCCGTGCCCGCGATAAAAACACCGCGCGCCACCATGTCAGGACCCGTTGACCGCTTTGATGTCGATCACCGGCTTGCCGCCGGGACCGAGCCGGGGCACGGGACGCCAGGCATGGCCATAAATGACTTCGAAAGTCGCAGGCAATTTGCCGTCGCGGCGAAAACCCTCGTAATTGCGCTCCACCGCGGCCAGCCACTGCTTGCCGGACAGTGCGGACGGACGATTCGCAGCAGCGTTATGTGCGCCGATGGATTTCAGGTCACGCATCACCTCACGCGCATCATCATAGGTCAGCGTAAACGTCTCCATGTCGATCACCGGATCGGCAAAACCGCACTCGACCAGCATGTCGCCGATGTCATGCATGTCGATGAAACGATTCACATGCGGATGATTATCGATTCCCGATTGCGCGGCTCGCAGTTCCTTCAGCGTATCCGGCCCGAACGTCGTGAACAGGAACAGCCCGCCGGGCGCCAACACGCGGTAAATTTCGGCAAAAGCCCGCGGCAACGCATTGACCCATTGCAGCGCAAGGTTGCTCCACGCCAGGTCGATGCTACCCTTCGCCAGCGGCAGCCGTTCAAGGTCACCACATAGCGGAAGCGGACCGCGCCGCCTCAGTCGCTGATGCCACGGCACCGCTGATCCGGCCTGATGCAGCATGCCGGGCGCGAGGTCCAGTCCGATGATGCGCGCCGCCGGATATCGCGCGCTCAATCCTTTCCAGGCATTGCCGGTGCCACAACCGGCATCGAGTATGCGCGACGGTGCATGACGAATGAAATCGAGGCGCTCGAGGCTGCGTCGGCACACCTCATGCTGCAGCACGGCTGCAGCATCGTAGGTTTTTGCCGCGCGCTCAAAGGAACGGCGAACCGCACGTTTGTCGATCACCACAGTGTCACTCATTGCAAAACTCCGCGATCAGCCGGCTGAACGCATCCGGTTCGGAAACAAAAGGCGCGTGCGCCGCGCCGGGCATCCGCTCAAGGCGCGCATCGGCCAGCTGTGCCGCAAGATATTCACCGGCCGCCAGCGGCGTGATGCGATCACGGTCGCCATGCACAATCAGCACAGGCTGAAAAATGTCATGCAGCACAGTACGCAAATCGGTGTCGCGCAACCAGTCCAGCGTGCGCATCAGCACCGGCCCTTCCGGGTTTGGCCGCGTGCCCAGCGCCGCCTCCAGTTGGCGAACCACCGTGCGGGCTTGCTCGTCGCCCTGGGTTTCCAGCAGCAAAAAACGCCGCAAGGCCTGCGCAGGATCCGTCGCGACCAACCCGGCAAACTGGCTGAACGTTTGCACATCCATGCCATGCGGCCAGTCCGGCGCCGCCACAAATCGCGGCGTGGTGGATACCAGAATCAGTTTTCTGATTCGTCGCGGATACCGCCGCGCCCATTGCAGCGCCAGTTGTCCACCCAGTGACCAGCCGGCTACCACGCACTGCTCGGGGACCATCGCCGAAAGGCGATCCAGGATTTCATTGGTGGAGCCATCAACGCCGCTTTCATCCGGGTAGTCCGGCGCGATCACCGTATGCTCCAGATCCATGCGAGCAATCACCTCGCTCCACACGCCGGCGTGTGCGCCCCAGCCATGCAACAGCACCAACGGCAATGCACTCATGCGTGCTGCACCAGCGCTGCAACCAGTCGCGCCACATCTTCAGCCTGATGATCCGCCGAAAGTGAGACGCGCAGTCGCGCCGTACCCTGCGGTACCGTCGGCGGCCGGATCGCCGGCACCAGCAGACCCGCTGCAGCCAACCGGGCCGACAAGGCCAGCGCCTCATCGTTGCCGCCGACCAGCAGCGGCTGGATCGGGGTCGCCGACGGCAGCAGTTCCCAGGGAGACGCGGCAAGCCCCTCACGCAACTGCGCAATCAATGCGCGCAGCCGCTCACGGCGCCAGCCTTCCTGCGCAATGATTTGCAGGCTGGTCAGCAGCGCATGCGCGAGCATCGGCGGCGTGGCCGTGGTGTAGATGTAGGTACGCGCGTTCTGGATCAGCGTTTCAATCAAAGCGTCACTGCCGGCCACAAAAGCGCCGGCCACACCAGCGGCCTTGCCCAGAGTCGCCATGTAGATGATGCGGTCCGATGCAATATTGAAGTGCGCGAGCGTGCCGCTTCCAGCATCGCCGAGCACACCGAAACCGTGGGCATCATCGATGAACAGATACGCGTCGTAACGTTCACACAGTTCGAGCAGTGTCGCCACTGGTGCAATGTCGCCGTCCATGCTGAACACCGCATCGGTGACGACCAGTCGCCGACGCGCCGGTGTCGCCGTCAGCAGGCGCTCCAGCGCATCGAAATCGTTATGCGCGTAACGCTTGAACGTCGCGCGCGACACCAGCGCAGCGTCGTTCAGCGACGCATGGTTTAGGCGGTCGGCAAAAACTGCATCGCCGCGGCCAACCAGTGCGCTGACCACGCCCATATTGGCCATGTAGCCATTGGAAAACAGCAATGCGCCTGGCTGGCGCACAAACCGGGCCAGCGCCTCTTCAAGTTCATGATGTGCCGTGCCGTGACCGAGAATCAGATGCGACGCGCCACCGCCGACGCCATAACGATCTATACCCGCGCGCGCAGCCGCAGCCAGGCGCGGATCAGCAGCAAGCCCGAGGTAATCATTCGAGCAGAACGCCACATAGTCACGGCCATCGACCGTGACGCGCGCGCGCTGCGGCGACTCAAGCAGGCGTCGCGAGCGGCGCAGGCCACGCGCTTCGCGCTCTGCCAGTTCGGCAGCAAGCTCGGCATGCATTGTCACGGGAGGTAATACCCCGCCCGACAGCGTCAGGCAGGATTCAGCGGTTTCAGGCCGAGGCGTGAAAACAGCGCGCGGTCGTTTTCAACGTCGGGGTTGCCGGTGGTCAACAGTTTTTCACCGTAGAAAATCGAATTCGCGCCGGCGAGGAAACACAGTGCCTGCACACCGTCGCCCAGCTCCTGACGACCAGCCGACAGCCGCACAAACGCCTTCGGCATGGTGATCCGCGCACAGGCAATGGTGCGCACGAATTCCAGCGGATCGAGCTTGTCCGCGCCGTGGAGTGGCGTGCCCGGTACCTGCACCAGATTGTTGATCGGCACTGACTCCGGATACGGCTCCATATTCGCCAATTGCGCGATCAGCTTGGCGCGCGCTGTGCGGGTCTCACCCATGCCGACAATGCCGCCACAGCACACATGCAGGCCGGCTTCGCGCACCTGGCTCAGCGTGTCGATGCGGTCATCGTAGTCACGAGTGGTGATGACATTCTTGTAATTGTCTTCGGCGGTATCGATGTTGTGGTTGTAATAATCGAGGCCCGCATCGCGCAGCTGGTCGGCCTGGCCGGGTTTCAACATGCCCAGCGTCGCACAGGTTTCCATTCCCAGTCCGCGCACGGCCTTGACCATAGCCACCACTTTGTCGAGGTCGCGCTGCTTCGGACCGCGCCATGCCGCGCCCATGCAAAAGCGTGTGGCTCCATGGTCGCGCGCTGCGCGTGCCGCCGCCACGACCTGATCCACCGACAGAATGTCCTCGTTTTCGACACCGGTCTGATAACGCGCCGCCTGCGGGCAATAACCGCAGTCTTCCGAACAGCCGCCGGTCTTGATCGACAACAGGGTCGAGAGTTGCACGGCATTGGCATCGAAATTCTGGCGATGTACTTGCTGTGCTCTGAACATCAGATCATTGAACGGCAAGGCAAACAAGGCCTCGATTGCTGCAACAGTCCAGCGGTCAGCCGGGGCAGAAATGTCGGCCACGGGGGGCGCAGGTTCGTTAACTGGATTGTTGAGCGGCAAGGTATCCATGACTTCTCGCTTTCACCGAATGCTTCGGGTTGCAATAAATAATCAATAAAATCAAATACTTAATATCGATATCGTCTCAGATGCCCGGTCTTTTGTCAAATTTTGGAAAAGCCCTTCTTAACAAATGGCGTCTTGGCCCTCGGGAAATCCTTGCCACGCACTGTCTGCTTTGCGCTGATCGGGCACCCGCGCACGGCATTTGTGAAGACTGCTGGTCGGAATTACCCTGGCTCGCCGCCCCCTGCTGCACGATTTGCGCCCATCCCTTGCCCATGCCCGGCGTCTGCGGCCGCTGCCTCGCTGAACCACCAAACTTTGATCGCGTGATTGCTTCTACCTGCTACCGCTTCCCGGTTGACGGTTTGATCCAGTCATACAAATACGGCGGGCAGCTCGCCACCATCCGCGCACTGGCTGACATGCTCATTCTGCACAAACCGCAACAAGCCGATCTGATTGTGCCGATGCCGCTGTCCGTACAGCGTTTGCGCGAACGCGGTTTCAATCAGGCACTGGAACTCGCCCGAGTGGTAGCGCAATCAGTACAGGCACCCATCGATGCAAAAATCTGTGTAAAAACACGTGATACCTCACCACAAACCCGCCTGCCTTGGAAAGAACGCCACAAGAACATCCGTGGCGCATTCGTCGTACAAGGCGATGTCACGGGTCGCCATGTCGTCGTCATTGATGATGTGCTGACCACCGGTGCGACTCTCAACGAACTGGCGCGCAACCTGAAACGTGCCGGCGCAGCATCCGTCACAGGCTGGATTATCGCACGCACGGTCGCCAGCGGCGGGGCGGGAGCGTAACTGCGGTCAGCGCAACCGCTGATCGGCGTAAGACTGCAACTCGGGCGTCAGATTGCCGGTGGCCCTTGCTCTTCGAAACGCTTCCTGCGCCTCGGCGTCACGCCCCAGCGCTTCCAGTGAAATTCCCATGCCCAGCAACCAGACACCAGCATTGGGTCGCAGACGCAGTGCACGATCAAACATGGCGACGGCATCAGCGTGTTTCTTCTGGCGTTGCAGCAAGCCGGCATAGAAGCCGGCGTAATCAGCGCTGTTGCCGGCGTATTCAGCACTCCGCGCCAGTGTCTGCACGGCCGCATCCAGCTCACCGCGCTCAACATGCAGGCGTGCGGTCATCATCGCGAAACCGAACTGCGCAGGCGCGAGCTGCAACCCCTCCTGCAGAATAAGCATCGCCTCCGCAGGCTGCCGTGCGTCAAGCAAAACGCCAGCCAATGCCTGCCTCGCTGCGTGATAGGCCGGGTCGATTTGCAGCGCTGCTTCGAATCCGCTGCGCGCCTCTGCAAGGCGCCCCTGCTGCAGCGCCAAGGCGCCTCGCGAGTATTCCGCTTCGGCACGTTGCCGCGGGGTCTGGTCCCGCATACGCTTGTCGATTCCGGCGGACGGCGACACGGCAGGCGTTTTTGCGACGGATGGCGTCGCGCCAGCAGCAACTGGCTTCACCGCAGGTTTCGGCGCAGTCTGGTGTTGCGGTTCAGGCGAAGGCTGCACCAGCTCAACTGCTGGCGTGTTGCCCCGGGCCGGAGATTCGTCGCGAGGCGTCGCCCATGCCGGCGGTTCATTGACAATAACCGATTGCGTCGGGATACCTGTCGGCGCAGCAGCATCGGTCACTGCATCAGCCGGCGGCGGTGACTTCGCCAGATCCAGACTCATGCGCCGGGCAATACGCTCGGCATTCTCGTGCTCACTCGCGGGCGCAATCAACGGCGGTTTCGCAACACCCGGGATTCCGTATTGCCACCACCAGTATGCGCCACCCGTTACAGCCAGCAGCGCAAGGATTACTGTGAAGATTACCAGCGGCAGTGCATGGTCGCGCGAAGTAGCAGTACTCCCCGGCAAAGCCCGCACATGATCGGGAATCCGGTTGCGTTCCTCGCCGGATGCACGGCGCCGCTCCAGATCCAGCAGCATCTGGTTGATCACGCTCATACCAGCCATCCCATGGAATAGGCAACGGTAGCGCCGGCGACAGCAAGCAGCACTGCAAGCCAGCCGAACAAGCGCCAGCGCGAAGCGCCGGCCACGGGCGTGTCCGCCGCCGCACTGCGCACATGGCGCGGCAACACCTGCTGCATGCCTTCGCCAAACGCCAGCAACAGCGATTTGTGCGCCATGATGTTGATCAGTCGCGGCACCCCTCCGCTCGCGCGATGCAAACGCCGCACGGCGGCCGGCACAAACAACTGGCCGCCGCGGTAACCGGCAACCCGCAAGCGGTGGGACAGATAATGGTCGACTTCCCTCTCTTTCAGCATCGACAACCGGTACTGAAAGGTGATGCGCTGCCGCAGCTGGCGCACCGAGGCTTGCGCGAGGCGCTGATCCAGTTCCGGTTGGCCGAACAGCACCACCTGCAGCAACTTGCGCTTCTCGGTTTCTAGATTGGTCAGCAGGCGCAACGCCTCCAGCGTTTCCTGCGGCATGGCCTGCGCTTCATC
>CAMAYE010000114.1 GCA_945862135.1 Bordetella parapertussis | reverse complement strand
GCGGACCGCCACGCCGCGCCTCGGCCGGAACAGCATGCAGCAGCGAACCAACGCCGCCCAGTGACGTGGCCGCCGTCAGCGCCAGGCTACCGCCGAGAAAACCGCGCCGGGAAATACGTGCCGCCACAACGTCCTCGAAGGTCTGGTTGCTTGAGGGATTGCTGATGATATCGTCGTCAATAATGGACATGGGTGACTCTCCTCCGTAATCAGGATAAATGGGCTGCCCGTCAGTAACGGTCTTCGCGCAACTGCGGTCATTTGCAAGATAAGGGGCAGCAGTTACAGAAGTACGATGGCATGCGCAATCCACGTATGCTGTATGGACTAGCTGCAAACGGAATGGACTTTTCGCCTTTCACAGCATTGCTTCATTTTTAGAGGCTCGCTAACAAGAACGGTTGCTCTGAAGTAATGAAAAACTATCCCTCCAGCAATCGGTCTTGATGCAACCCAAAGTTAATGAAAAGCAAGGAAATTATTCAGCAAGTGCTGCCATGCGCGGTAACAGCACAAGATTCTTCGTACCTTGCGATATGCGCCTCGTGGCACCGCTCGAATTCGAGGACCAAACCTCAGTGCACCAAAAAACACGGCCCCGTGCGGGGCCGTTTCACATTCTGGCGGAGAGGGTGGGGCTAAATTCCTAATCCAGTGCAGTCCAACGAATTCCTAAATTTGAATCCCAAGCACTTGATACGAATGCTGAACGACAATGGTTTGTACCAAGCACGTTTATTTTCGTTCAAGAAAATCTGCCAACTGCATATGGGTATGCCGACAACTGAACCGACTCACTGCACACACGATCGCAACAAAACATCAACCCGGCCTGTATTGCGATGGCGGCCGCGAGGGCGATGTTCCTTGCTTGTGCTTGCATATTGCTTCTTTCCACGAGTTGATCGCCGCCACTCTTCAACGTGCTCGCCGGGCAGAGTGTCGTCACTCCCCCATCAGGCGACGGAGGAGTACCGTGGTCAGTATTGGATGCTTACGCCGACAGTCCAGCCACGCACGTCGGGCCCGAAGAGAAAGCCCGCCGCAAGTCGTGCGCGCTCGGCCTGCGGCCGGTCGGTCGAGACCGGCAGTTCCAGCCCCGCACCAATTTCTGCCACCGATGAGAAGCCCAGCGCAGCGCGGTTAGGGCCGACGAATCCCGCGTAACCGCCGGATAGCACCCAGTTGAGCGGTCGTGCGGCTAAGGTCATGCTCGCTGGCCGCGAATAGTCTGCGCGGAGCGCATACCCCCGGTTTCTCGTTGGATGCCAGCGCTCAATTGTCACCAAATGTTGAACTGGAGCAGTATTTGAGCGACTTGATCAAGACCGGTGTCGTGAGTGTGCCCGACGGGTGGGTGAAACTGATTTTGCAGATGTTTGCAGCCATTCAGCGCTCTCAAAAGAACGGCACACCTGCCGCCAAGTGCATCACCGGGATTTTGGAACAGGATGGCGAGCTACGGGTCTTTTACAAGACGTGCAGTCATGTCGTGCACACCCTGATCCTCGAGTGCGCGGAGCAGGCACAGAAAACTTGCATGAGCTGCAGGTGGCCTGGTGAGTTACGCAACGTTAAAGGTGCAGGGTATTTGGTCTGCTGCCCCGTATGCGAATTCCTAGAAAACGTAGCGCATTACCGATAACGGTGACCGGCAACCAACCGAACCCGCAAGGCATGTAATGACCTCTTGTCGGCGCCCGTCCGATGCCCGGCTAAGCGGTATCTTGGACGATCAGGCTGGCGATTATCGCAGCCCCTACGGCATCCTTCAGACCATGAATAGCTCGCTGGCAACAGGTCAAACCGCCCTGGAATCAAGCCGGGAACCCAAACTGGAAACCCGGGAAAACCTCGCTCTCGGGGAATCAAGACATCGAACAATCGGCGTCTCGGTAGCGCCCCAGAGGGGTGCCCACATTGTCTGGTAGGGACATAAATCATCCAAAGATTTCATACCAGATAATGTGGCGGCAGAGCTATTTTCGGGCGGCCGGAGGCTGCACGGAAATGGGGCTGACGCGGATCGATATCGAATAATTTCCGACGCCGGGATAGGGGTCGATGTCGAATCAAATCGAGAGCGAAGGTCCTTATCGAAATCGTAAAAATCCCGAAATCGACCCGACGAGCGCGTGTCATGCGATATCGCGTCAACGCCAGCGAATAGACCGCTTCCGGGTGCCCCTGGATGAGCCGGAAGCCATCCTGCGCCACTCCCACAGCGCCACCGCGACGACGTCCGCCACCACCCGATAGCAGAGATCCGAAAGCGCCTCTTTCGCCCTCGCGCCGAATGCACCTATTATCGCGAAGGTTGCAGCACGATAATCGCCATGCCAGCCAAAGCCACAGCAGCACCAACCATATCCCACGACGTTGGCTCAATACGATCAATCAGCCAGAGCCAGATGATTGCCACCAGGATATAAACCCCACCATAAGCGGCATAAGTGCGTCCCGTAGAAAACGGGTGCAACGTTAGTAGCCATGCAAAAGCTGCCAGTGCGAATATTGCCGGC
Organism: Bordetella parapertussis; assembly: GCA_945862135.1. Classification (GTDB taxonomy): domain Bacteria; phylum Pseudomonadota; class Gammaproteobacteria; order Burkholderiales; family SG8-41. Next base: position 8,452 of record CAMAYE010000114.1, on the reverse strand, counting down.
AAGAGCAGCCATATCGATTTTCCCTGCTTGAGCCAAAGGTAGGGCAAGTAACAGCCGATGATCTCTGCTAATGCCGTGATTACAAATAAACCGAATGTGCGTAGCAACTCACTAATGATCATGGTTTTATGGGGGTAATTGGAAATTCGCCATGGCAAATGCAGGCCTCTCCGTGCGCCGCGGCAACCAGTTCATGCAGGATGCCGCATTCGGTCGTTGCATGCGCGGCACCACAGCTCTTGCGCAGTTCGGTCAATTGCTTTTCCAATGCTTGCATTGACTGCAGCCGGGCCCTGACTCGGACAAGCTGCGCCTCAATCAGACGATCAATGTCGCCACAGTCCTCGCCGGGCCGATCCAGAAAGTTGATTAGCCGACGGATGTCAGCCAGCGGAATGTCGAGCGCGCGACAATGCCGAATAAATGCCAAGCGCTCCAGCTGCTGCCTGCCGTAACTACGATAACCATTGGCCTGCCGGACTGGCGCATCCAGCAGCCTTTCCCGTTCGTAATAACGAATGGTTTCGGTATCCACACCTGTAGCAGCCGCCAATTCACCGATGCGCATGATCCCTCCTGTTTTCCGAATTCTACGCTTGACCTTTTAGCCGCTACAGGGTTTCTAATGCATTTGAAATCTCTTTAACGGAGGCTGAAATGAGCGCCAATTGCTGTGCCGCACCGGCAAGCGGCAATAATAATGACCCCGCATACAGGAAAGCTTTGTGGGTCGCCTTGGTCGTCAACGCAGCAATGTTCCTGATTGAAGTCGGCGCCGGCGCATTTTCTGGCTCAGCTGCTCTACTGGCCGATGCAGTGGATTTTTTCGGCGATGCTGCCAATTACGGTGTTTCCCTCGCGGTTCTTGCCCTCGCGCCGGTATGGCGTTCGAGGACTGCGCTGGTCAAAGGCATCACGATGGGCGTATTCGGTTTTTTCGTTATTGGCAAAACCCTGTGGAATGCAGCGTCGGGCATCACGCCTGAGCCGCTGACCATGGGGATCGTAGCCCTGCTGGCTTTGTGCGCGAACGTTGGCGTAGCAGTGATGCTTTACCGCTTCCGTGGCGGCGATGCCAACATGCGCTCCGTATGGCTGTGCAGCCGGAACGATGCCATCGGCAATGTTGCGGTAATGATTGCAGCGCTGGGTGTTTTTGGCACCGGCAAGGGCTGGCCTGATCTTGCAGTAGCGGCGGTTCTCGGCCTGCTTGCAATTTGGGCTGCAACTACTGTCATCAGGCAATCGATGATCGAACTCAAGCACGCCCCAATAAAATCTTAATATGCCCGGTTGAACTTAAAAACAAAATCTTCATCCAATGTGACCTGGACATCAGCCGTTTGAGTACAAAACTACAAACGGACGGCCTTAATCTTCGACACAAGATATTTTGACTGGTAAAATTCGCGCATGAAAAAGTTGCTGGCTATCCTTCTGCTGGTTCTGCTGCCCGGGCAAATTGCCTGGTCGGCCGTCGGCAGCTTATGCCAGCACGAAAATGGTTCTGCTGCAAATCATCTTGGACATCACAACCACCAACACAAGTTGGATCCTGTTGGAGACACTTCTTCCGATAAGGTCAAATTCGGCGACAAAGATTCAGATTGCACCGTTTGCCACGCCGGCTGCGCTTCCGTAATCCCGGAATTTTCTTCTTTTGTTGCCGATTTCACCGCAGTTCGCATTCCCGCGGCGAGTCCAGGGCAATTGATGTCCCCCCTTCCCGAACGTCCCGAACGCCCGCAGTGGCGACACCTCGCCTGATCGGCGGGGTGCAACCCTGATTTTCAGTCGCTGCTTCTGTGGCTCCCCGCTTATGGGGTAGTTCGACTGTTTGCCTGTTGCCGGTGATCCACTGGATTGCTGCCCGCCGATTCCCGTTTCGTTTCAAGTTCAACGGAGAATCGGATGTACCGAAAGAATTTATTACTATCTTGGTGCGGGCCGTACGCGGCTTTTGCCATTACATGCACAGCCGCGATCTTCACTCTGTTCGGCCAATCAGCGGCCGCGCAGACTTTGGAGCGGCGACACGACCCATTCAGCATCAAAGAGATTTTTGATTCCGCCTGGTCGAGACAGCCCGAAGCCAAGTCACTGTCTGCACGTGAAGAAGCCAGCGCCGCACGACGCGAAGCGGCATCCAGCCTGACCGCAGAACCTGCCGCGCTCGAACTTTTAGGCAAAACGGATCGCCTCAATCGCAATCAGGGCGGCCGCGAGTACGAGGTCGGGATTGCGCTGCCGCTTTGGCTGCCTGCGGAAAGATCCCGCACTATTGCACTGGCTGAGGCAGAAACGCAGACGCTCTCCGCCAAAGTAGCAGCAGCCAAATTACGTACCGCGGCCTCGGTCCGCGAGGCTTATTGGTCATGGCAGCGTGCCCTTGTCGAACACGCACTGGCGCGCGATCGCCTGGCCTCGGCCCGTGGAATCGCTTCTGATGTTGCCAAACGGGTTCGTGCCGGCGATCTCGCCCGCGCTGACCAGCATCAGGCGGATGGCAATCTCGCTGCGGCAGAAAGTGCATTCGCGGAAAGTCAGGCCCTGCTCACTGCGACGCACCAGCAAATGCGTCAAATTACCGGAATTCCACTTCAATTGAATACCGGAACAATTGTCGCGGATGCCACGCAGCGCGCTGAAACCTTACCCCGCATCAAAGCCCAAGCCGGTCATTTTGAAGGCACCCACCCTCAAATCGCCGACCCTGCAGCGCAAGCCGAAGCCGCCCGCAGAGCCGCTGATTTGGCCCGTGTCCAGACCCGAGCCAACCCGGAACTCACACTCAGCACCACCCGTGAGCGGGGAGATTTTGCGGATCAATATCAGCAAAGCATCACCGTAGGTTTGCGCATTCCTTTCGGATCAAGCGCACGGCATCGCTCCAAAAATGCGCAAGCTCTGGCTGAAGCACTGGAGGCGGATACGCAGCTCAGTCTTGCTCAGGACCGAGTCGCCGCCGAATTCGAAACCGCGAGACAGCGCGTTGAATCGGTACGACTGATGGCGGATGCAGCAAATAAGCGTGCAAGCCTGGCACGAGAAACCCGGGGATTTTTCGAGAGGTCCTTCCGCGCGGGTGAAACCGATCTACCGACGCGCCTTCGAATCGAACTCGAAGCCATTGAAGCCGAGCGTCAGGCCCAACGTACGCAGATTGACTACGCCGCATCCATATCCGCCTTGCGACAGGCCATGGGCCTGCTCCCTGATTGAATCAAAACCAATTGACGCCAAACAAATCTATGAAACTGATCCCGATACCTCGAAACAAACCGGAAGCCTCACCCGGCCAAAGCATTGTAGTTACCGCATACCTCCAGTCGCGCATGTTCCTCATGCTGCTGCTGGTTGCCGCGCTGCTGTGGTTTGGTAACGCCATTGCCGGCCCCGGACACGATCATGGCGACGATGCCCCAACGTCCTCTGGCGGAGTCGCACTGCCTCGCTTTGCAGCAACTTCTGAGCTGTTCGAACTTGTGGGTGTGCTGAACGGCACCCGCCTGACGCTATACCTGGATCATGCCGATACGAACGCCCCGGTCAAGGACGCCCAACTCGAACTCGAGTTCGCCGGCACGAAACTGAAGGTCGAACCACATGGCGAAGGCGAATTCGAAGCCACGCTGCCCGCCGCACCCAAACCCGGTGTGCTCGCGATCGCAGCCGTCGTTGTTGCGGGTCAGCAAACCGACCTGCTGGCAGGTGAGCTCGATCTGCATGACGACAAGGCAGAAACGGCAGCTTCGAATGCTATTGACGGGCGGCAGGTGCTGCCTTGGGCTGGCGGCATGATTGCACTGGCTGGCCTGATCGCATTCCTCATTCGCCGCAAACGGCAGCGCAGCAGTGTCCTCAACGGTCGCCGTGGAGGTGCCGCGTGAACAACTTCAGAAAGATACGAACGATGAATAACATTCGCGGACTGTGGCTCTGTGGTGCCCTGTTCATGGGATTGAACTCTCCGGCTTTGATGACCCAGGCCTGGGCCGGCCCAGGCCACGATCACGGCGACGAGTCACAACCGGCAGCTTCCGGCAACGGTCCGAGTCGCCTGCCTGATGGCAGCGTGTTTCTGCCCAAACCGGCGCAGCGCCAGATCGGGGTACGCACGGCTTTGGTTGCTGCCGCCGATCTGCCCCGCGCATTTGAACTCGCGGGCAAAGTTGTCATGGACCCTAACGCCGGCGGCCTGGTGCAAGCCACCCAGTCCGGCCGCATCGAAGCCGGGCCACGAGGTCTGCCCACGGCCGGTCAGACAGTACGCAAGGGCGATATTCTTGCCTACGTGTTGCCGTCTGTCGGTGCCATCGAGCGCTCCGGTCAGGCCGCGCAACTCGCAGAACTGCGCTCGGCCAGAGCCCTTGCCGAAAAACGCCTGGCACGGCTCAGAGATCTCTCGGATACCGTGCCACGCAAGGAAATCGATACAGCCGAAGCTGAACTGTCCAGCCTGACCGAACGGGTTTCCGCGATCGGCGGCGGTCTGTCAACACGGGAAGCCCTGATCGCCCCGGTGTCCGGTGTCATTGCCTCGGCCAAGGCTGTAGCCGGCCAAGTTGTCGATGCCCGCGAAATCGTGTTCGAGGTAGTCAATCCAGCCCGTCTGCACATCGAAGCGCTGGCCTACGACATTGAAGCCGCCACTTCCATCGCATCGGCCACGCTGGCTTTAGGCACGGAGCGGGTAGCGCTGCAGTATGTCGGCTCGGCGCGCAGCCTGCGTGAACAGGCGCTGCCGGTCATGTTCAAGGCTGAAGGTGCCGCGCTTGGCAAACTTGCCGTCGGACAGTCAGTGCGAGTGTTCGTACAGAGCTCTGGCAAGGTACGCGGCCACAGCGTCCCCGCCGCGGCACTGGTGAAGAGTCCGGCCAACCAGACCACGGTATGGGTCAAAACGGCACCGGAACGCTTCGAATCGCGCACAGTCACGCTCGAGCCGCTCGACGGTACGGCTGTGGCCGTCACTTCAGGACTGAAGGACGGCGAGCGCGTGGTGACCCAGGCCGCCTCGCTCGTTAACCAGATCCGATAGAGGGCCACTCATCATGTTCAAGTGGTTACTCGAAAACAGCCTCGGCAACCGCCTGCTGGTGATCATCGGCAGCTTGGTGCTGATGGCCTATGGTGCGTTTACGCTCTCGCGCACACCGGTCGACGTGTTCCCGGATCTCAACAAACCGACAGTCACCATCATGACCGAGGCGGGCGGCATGGCCGCCGAGGAAGTGGAGCAGCTCATCAGCTTCCCACTGGAAACGACAATGAACGGCCTGCCCGGCGTGGAATCCGTGCGCTCGGTCTCCAGCGCTGGCCTGTCCTTCATCTACGTCACCTTCGACTGGTCCACGGAAATATTCCGTGCCCGGCAGATGGTGTCGGAGCGACTGTCGTCGATGGAAGAAGGCCTGCCTTCGGGCGTCACGCCGCGGATGGGCCCGATCAGCTCGATCATGGGCGAAATCATGCAGATCGCCATTCCCGTGGATGTTGCCAAGATTTCGCCGATGCAGGTGCGCGAATACGCAGACTGGGTGCTGCGGCCGCGGCTGATGGCAATTCCGGGAGTTGCGCAAGTTATTCCCATCGGCGGCGAAGTGCGTCAGTTCCAAGTGGAGCCCAATACCGTGCGCATGTCCGAGCTGGGGATCACGCACGATCAGTTGGAGGCAGCACTGAAGGGTTACTCCTCGAACACCTCAGGCGGTTTTCTTGAACTCAACGGTCGCGAATACCTGATTCGCAACCTCGGACGTACCTCGCAGCTGGACGACTTGCAAAACGTGGCGCTGAGCGCGAAAAACGGACAGCCGATTCTGTTGCGCCAGATTGCCAATGTAACGTTTGCACCGGCCATCAAGCGCGGTGATGCCGGTTTCGAGGGCAAACCCGCTGTCATTCTCGGCATCCAGAAGCAGCCCACCGCCGACACCATCACGCTGACCCGTAGCATCGAAACGGCTCTGGCAGACATGCAGAAAAGCCTGCCAGCCGGTATGGAGTCACCCAGAGTCACCTTTAGACAGGCCAGCTTCATCGAGGCTTCAATCACCACGTTGCAAGGCAAGCTGATCGGCGCATCGATTTTCGTAGCTGTAATCCTTTACCTGTTCCTTGGCACATTGCGGCCGACCCTGATCGCGCTCACCGCGATTCCAGTATCGATATTCATCACCGCGTTGGTATTCAAGTACTTCGGTCTGTCGATCAACACGATGACGCTGGGTGGCCTCGCCATTGCCATCGGCGGTTTGGTGGACGACGCCGTAGTTGGGGTGGAGAACGTGATACGGCGCCTGAAGGTGGACCGCGCAAAACATCCAACACACCGGATTAACCCGCTGGAATTGGTCGCCCACGCAACCATCGAAGTGCGCTCGGCAATTCTCTACGCCACGATCATCATCGTACTTGTGTTTCTGCCGCTGTTTGCGTTGCCGGGTATGGAAGGTCGCCTGTTCGTCCCTTTGGGCATTGCCTTCATCGTGTCCACAGCCGCCTCACTGGTGGTTTCGGTGACTGTGACGCCCGTATTGGCTTACTACCTGTTGCCGCCGATGACATCACTGCATCACGGCGATACCAGGATGCTGACCTGGCTGAAAGCACGTTACCGGAGCAGCCTGGAAACCGTACTCCAGCGTCCGAAGGCAGCCATCGTCAGCGGCGGGCTTGCCGTCGTGCTGGCCGCCGTGGCGGTTCCGTTCTTCCCGACTTCGTTTTTGCCGCCGTTCAATGAAGGCACACTGCTTGTCGGCATGCGGCTTAACCCCGGCGTCACGTTGGCGGAATCCTCCAAGCTGGCGCAACAAGCGGAGGTGCTGATCCGCCAGGTGCCTGAAGTCACACATGTCGGCCGCCGCAGCGGTCGTGCCGAACTCGACGAGCACGCCGAAGGTGTCCACGTCAGTGAACTTGATATAGGCCTCAAACCGGCCGGAGAACTCAAACGTTCGATGACCGAAATCCAGGCCGATATCCGTTCGCGGCTGGTCAACCTGCCAGCCGCAATTGCAATCGGCCAGCCGATTTCGCACCGCATCGACCACATGCTCTCCGGCGTACGCTCGCAGATCGCCATCAAGGTCTTCGGAGAAGACCTCGACACGCTGCGCGGACAGGCCGAGGTGCTGCGGGGCAAACTCGCCGGAATCAACGGGCTGACCGATCTCGAAGTCGAGAAACAGGTATTGGCGCCCCAGATCAAGGTACGCGTTGACTACGCCAAAGCCGCGCAATACGGCGTTTCACCATCGCAGATACTTTCGGTGCTGCAAAGTCTGGTCGAAGGAGAAAAAGTCGCGCAGATCGTCGAAAACGGCAGGCGTTTCGCGTTGGTTGTACGCCTGCCGGAGTCCGCCCGTTCGGTCGAAGGCCTGGCTCAAATCCTGATCGATACGCCGACCGGACGTGTGCCGCTGTCAAAAGTGGCGGCCATCGAAGACGGCGACGGCCCCAACCAGATCAGCCGCGACGACGGCAAGCGGCGCATTGTGCTGTCGGGCAACGCCCAAGGGCGGCCGCTGTCGGATGTGGTCGCCGATATTCGGACCGTGGTGGCGGAAACGCGGCTGCCCGAAGGCTACTTCATCACCCTGGGTGGCCAGTTCCAGGCGCAGGAAGAAGCGTCAAAGTTGGTGGGGCTGCTGTCCATCGTCTCGCTGGTGCTGATGTTCGTGGTGCTTTACAGCCGATACAAATCGGCCACGCTGTCTGCGCTGATCATGGTCAACATCCCGCTGGCTCTTGTCGGCGCCGTAATCGGTCTGTGGCTGTCGGGACAGCCGCTATCCATCGCAGCCCTGATCGGCTTCATTACCCTGGCCGGCATTTCGGTGCGTAACGGCATTCTGAAGGTCAGCCATTACATCAACCTGATGCGTATCGAGGGCGAAAACTTCGACCACAAGATGATCCTGCGTGGATCACTGGAACGTCTGTCTCCGGTGCTGATGACGGCACTCGTCACCGCGTTCGCCCTGGCGCCACTGCTGTTTGAAGCCGAGCGCCCGGGAACGGAAATACTCCACCCGGTGGCCGTGGTGATCTTCTCGGGGCTGGTCAGTTCCACACTGCTCGACACCTACCTGACGCCGGTGCTGTTCTGGATGTTCGGCCGCAAAGATACCGAAAAGCTGATGGACGAGCGCGAACAGGAAGCGTTCTGATGTTCTCTTAACCGTTCAAAAAATACTTTTGTAATTTTTACCCTGAAAGGAGCATTTCATGAAATTTGCAACCATCGTTCTGGCAATTTCCCTATTCGCGAGCGGAACCACGCTCGCCGCCGAAAAACATAACCACGGACATGATCACAAGCCCTTGCACGGCGGCATCGTCGTTGAAAGCAAAGATATGGATTATGAGCTGGTGGCGAAACCGGATCTGCTGCAGCTTTATCTGCGCGATCACGGCAAACCGATGGATGTAAGCAAAGCCTCGGCGA
>CAMAYE010000113.1 GCA_945862135.1 Bordetella parapertussis | reverse complement strand
ACTGCTGTCATCGCGGCGTCGATGCGGTTCGCCGCATCGTTCTCGCCGATGTGGCGCAGCATCAGCACGCACGACAGAATCATCGCCATCGGATTGGCGATGTCCTTGCCGGCGATATCCGGTGCGGTGCCGTGCACTGCTTCGAACATCGCGCAGTCGGGACCGATATTGGCGCCCGGCGCCACACCCAGACCACCGACAAGGCCTGCAGCCAGATCGGAGACGATATCTCCGAACAGATTGGCCAGCAGCAATCCGTCGAACGATTCCGGCTTGATCACCAGTTCCATGCACAGCGCGTCGATCACGCGGGCGTCGCAGATGATGTCCGGAAAATCCTTGGCCACATCCTGCCCGGCCTTGAGGAACAGGCCGTCGGTCAGTTTCATGACATTGGCCTTGTGACCGATGGTCATCTTGCGGCGGCCGGTTTTTTTCAGGTATTCGAAGCCGTAACGCGCCGTGCGTTCCGTGGCGCCGCGGGTGATGCGCTTGATCGCCTCGGCGGTATTCTCATCGACCATGCGTTCGTTGCCGACGTAAAGATCTTCACTGTTCTCGCGGAAGATCACCAGATCAACATTCTGGTAACGCGACGACACACCCGGGTAGTTCTTGATCGGACGCACATTGACGAACAGCTTCAGTTCCTTGCGCAGGGCTATGGCGATGCTGGGGTAGTCGGCTCGGGACTCCTTGCCGTCTTTCATGCGCTCGATGTTGATGCGGTAATTGCCGCCGAACGGGGTCTGCGTCGGACCTTTGAGCGCCAGCTTGTTGCGCTCAATCGACTCCAGCACGCTGACCGGCAGCGGCGTGCCAAATTCCTTTTCGGCACGCAGGCCAACCATGACTTCCTCAAATTCAACTTTCGCGCCTGAGGCCTTGATGATGGCGCAGGTTGCACCGACCACTTCAGGACCAATGCCGTCGCCGGGCACCACGGTTACTTTATTCAAAACAGTTTCTCCAGATTAATCAATCATCAGTCTTTAACAATCGGTCAGCTTTCATCACCCTTGCTGCCCAGCGCCCGCAGGCGTGGAATGATCAACGGCAAGGCCACCGAAATCACCGACATCACCAGCAACGTGACCGTAATTGCGCTGCCATAAAATATCTTGAGGTCGCCGCCGGATATGGTCATGGCCTGACGGAAGGATTGCTCCATGATGCCACCCAGCACCAGCGAAAGCACCAGCGGTGCCACAGGAATATCAATCTTGTCGAATACATAGCCCACGACCCCGAAAAACAGGATCAGCCACAGATCAACAACGCTGCCGTTGATGGCATAAGCGCCGATCGCCGAAATGGCCACGATCAAGGGATACAGGATCCCCTGCGGGATGTACAGCAAGCGCACAAACAGGCCGATCAGCGGCAGGTTGAGGATGACCAGCATGATGTTGCCGATGTACATGCTGTTGATCAGCCCCCACACCAGTTGGGGATTGCTCTGGAACAGCATCGGCCCCGGCTGCACGCCGTACATGATGAAGGCGCCGAGCATGACGGCCGTGGCACCGCCGCCCGGAATGCCCAGAGTCAGCAGCGGCACCAGCGCACCGGCGGTATCAGAGTTGTTCGCCGCTTCCGGACCGGCCACGCCCTCGATCGCGCCGTGTCCGAATTCCTCCGGATGTTTCGACATGCGTTTTTCGGTGGTGTAGGACATGATCGAGGCAATCGTACCGCCGGCGCCGGGCAACACGCCGATGACGAAGCCGATAATGCCGCCGCGCCAGATCGGCCCGATCGAACGCCGCCACTCCTCGCGGGTCAGCCACAGCTTGCCGGTGATTTTCATCGCCTTGGCACCGGTACCCCGGTAAATGTCTTCGAGTCCGCGGAACACCTCCGCCATCGCAAACAGGCCGACCACGACCACCACGAAACCGACCCCATCCTGGAATTCAGGGATGCCCATGGTGTAACGCGCCTGTCCGCTCTGCAGGTCAATGCCGATCGTTGCAATGATCAATCCGAGGACGGTCGCCAGAACCCCTTTGGCCGGCGATTGACCGGTCAGCGTCGATACCGCGGTCATCGCAAACAGCATCAGCGTGAAATATTCTGCCGGGCCGAATTTGAGCGCGATCGAAGTCAGCGGAACGGCGAACAGCGTCAATCCGATCACGCCGATGGTGCCCGCAATGAACGAGCCGATCGCGGAGACCGCCAGTGCCGCGCCGGCCCGCCCCTTCTTGGCCATTTCGTAACCATCAATGGAGGTCATCACCGAAGCGGCTTCGCCGGGGGTACGAATCAGAATGGCGGTCGTCGAGCCGCCGTACTTGGCGCCGTAATAAATGCCCGCCATCATGATCAGCGCCGAGGTTGGATTCATGCCGTAGGTAATGGGGATCAGCAGCGCGATACCTGCCGACGGTCCAATACCCGGCAGCACCCCGATAATGGTCCCCATCAGCACACCAAGGAAGGTGTACCAGAGGTTGACCGGCTGCATGGCCACCGTAAAACCGTTGAGGATATGGGTCAGGGTTTCCATGATCGACTCAGAACGGGATGATGCCGCGGGCGAGATTCACGCCCAGCAGCTTGGTGAACGCAAAATAACTGATGGCCGTAAACAACACCGAAGTCAGCACATTCATCAGCCAGCGGCCCCGGTTGAAAAATGAAGTCAGTACCAGCAGGTAGATGGCGGTCGCCAGCATATAACCCAGTGCTTCGAAAACGGCCATGTAAACACCGGTCCAGACAGCGACTGCAGGCACAACCCACTGGTGCGGCTCCCAACGCCATTTCACAGCGGTCGAACCTTCTTCGATTTTCCGTTTGTTATCGCGCAGGATTTCCAGCAGCAGCATGACTGCCGCAATCAGCAACCCGGCGATCAACATCCGCGGAAAAGCCTTTGGACCCAGCGGATCGCCGAGTTCAAGACTCGGAATCTTTGTCGTGGCCCAGAAATAGACGCCGGCAAGCAGCAACGTGCAGGCCAGTATGATGCGATCAGTCATTATTGCTTTACTCCTCCGAAAATCAGCAGGGCGAGCGCCGGAATACCTGTTAAGTCCGTCATGTGTACTTGTAATTGGATATGACACATTTCGCGGGTTTCTCGGCGTGAAATCTTAACCGAGTTAGCCGGCGGCGTGTTGCCGCCATCATGCGCCTTGGCCGTATCGTGGACCGCTGACACAGCGCTCACATCCTGCAAGTGACTGCACTGTTAACTTGCATGTCAACATGGACGCTTGCGCCGATCATCCAAAGAAAGTGAACCGCTGCCCGTATCGGGAAATCTTCATATCGTGCAAAACATTTCACGCAATAGCCTGTGAATGAAGCCTGCGGATCAAGTCCTGCAAATCAAGTCCCGCGGATGCAGGTCTCCGCACGCAGCAATTGGAGTCATCCCTGATCCGTTTGATGAGCCGTCAACGTCATCCAACTATCCGTCACGCCCCTGTAACCTTGCGCAGCACTAAATATTTGTTTTTAAATGATATTTTAATTAAAGCAATGCAGCTGTCTATATGACAAGCACAATCCAGGTCCACAGCATCACTGCGGAACATCAGGTCGCGCGATTACAATGTCGGCCTTGCCGGCGCCCGTAGCGCTGGTTCACTGCACACCGGACTCCAGATGAACGATCGCAGCCCCGCTTCTGTTGTTGACCGCATCCGCAACGCCATCGGCCCGCAAGCCGTACTGACGGCGGCCGCAGACCTTGAGCCTTATGTTGTTGACTGGCGCGGCGTTTATCGCGGCGCTGCAGCGGCTGTGGTGCGTCCCGCCAATACTGCGGAAGTCGCGGCCGTGATGAAGATCTGCGCCGAATCCGCTACACCGGTCGTTCCTCAGGGCGGCAACACCGGCATGTGCGGGGCATCCGTGCCGAATGCCGGCGGCAATGAAATCGTGCTGACACTCGCAAGGATGAACCGGGTGCTGGATGTCGATCCGCTGAACAACACACTGACCGCTGAAGCGGGATGCGTTCTTGCAACCATCCAGCAAGCTGCTGCTGATGCAAACAGGCTGTTCCCGCTGAGTCTCGGTGCCGAGGGCAGTTGCCAGATCGGCGGCAACCTGTCGACCAACGCCGGCGGCGTGAATGTGCTGCGTTACGGCAACACCCGTGACCTGGTACTGGGCATCGAGGCTGTGCTGCCGGACGGCCGCATCTGGAATGGCCTGCGCGGTTTGCGCAAGGACAATACCGGCTACGACCTCAAACACCTGTTCATCGGCGCCGAAGGCACGCTGGGCATCATCACCGCGGTAACACTCACACTGTTTCCCCGCCCCGCCGCCAATGCCACCGCGTGGATGGCGGTACCACCTCCGGAAGCCGCGCTGCAGTTGCTGGCCCTGATGCGCCGCCATTGCAACGACCGCATCACTGCATTCGAACTGATTTCAAGACACAGCCTTGAACTCGTATGGAAACATGTGCCGGGCACACGCGACCCGATCGCCCAACCGCATCCGTGGTATGTGCTGACCGAACTCGCCGATGCCGGCAACGAGCAGGCACTGCGCAGCGATCTGGAAACAGCGCTGGAAGAAGCCTTGCAACAGGCCTTGGTGGATGACGTGGTCATCGCCGAAAACCGCACCCAGGCACAGGCGCTGTGGCATATGCGCGAGTCGATCCCGGAAGGCGCGCGACAGGAACCGGTGATGGTGTACCGCCATGACATCGCAGTCGCCGTCGGACGTATCCCGGAATTCATCCGTGAAGCACAGGCGGCGCTGGAAGCGCGCTTCCCCGGCGTGCGCCTGATCTGCTTTGGCCATCTCGGAGACGGCAACCTGCATTACAACGCCTATCTGCCGGAGCGCCTGCGTTCAGATGCCGCTGCGCGCGATGCGCATGACGTTACCGAAACGGTTTACGACATCGTGCAGCGTTACGGCGGCAGCTTCAGCGCGGAACACGGCATCGGTTTATCGAAAGTCGCCGAACTGGCCCGTTACAAGGACCCGGTCGAACTGGACCTGATGCGCACTGTCAAGCGTGCGCTGGATCCCCAAGGACTGCTGAATCCCGGAAAAGTACTCTAAGCTTCGGCACGATCAGGCCGCGGCAACAAACAAGCCGATGACGCAGAATACGCCGCCGCTCCAGACCAGCGAACGCAGCAACGGCCGGTCATAGAGATAGGCCAGTGTGTAGAGAACCCGGAAGCCGACAAAGGCAAGAGCCAGCGCATCCACCGTGGCCTGCCGGGCCCCCGCCAGATGTGCGATGATCACCGCCGCCGCAAACAGCGGAAACGCTTCGAAGGCATTGAGCTGCGCCCAGTAAGCCCGCTGCTGGCGTGCCGGCAACTGATCCACTCCGGCTCGGGGTGCGGCGTTGTCATAACTGCGACGCCATTTTGAAGCGACAGTGGGCCAGTACGGCAGCAGCCCGGCAACGAGAATCATCCAGTAGGCAGTCGTCAAAACAGACTCCGTAAAATTACCTGTGCATGAATCAAAACAGGCGAGTTTGATTGCGTGGAACTAAATGCATGGGCATTGAGCCCAAGGAGACATTATGAGCGAAAAAATCGTAAAAACTGACGCTGAATGGAAGGCCATGCTGTCGGCCCAGCAATTCGAAGTCGCCCGCCGCAAAGGCACCGAGCGCGCTTTTACCGGCAAATACTGGGACAACCATGACGAAGGCGTTTATCGCTGCGTGTGCTGCGGCGCCGAGTTGTTCGGTTCCTCGGAAAAATTTGAATCCGGCAGCGGCTGGCCGAGTTTCTGGCAACCGGCAGTCCCTGACAATGTGGCCACCGAAGAAGATCACGGCTTTTTCATGACCCGCACCGAAGTGTTGTGCAGCCGCTGTGATGCGCATCTGGGGCACGTATTCGAAGACGGCCCGCAGCCGACCGGCTTGCGTTATTGCATCAATTCGGCCTCGCTCAAGTTCGAGAAAAAGTGAATCGCGCGACCCGCCGTGCTTTCGATCAGGCCGTTGCCACACTGATCGCTGAATTCGAACGGGCCGGACCTTTTCCTGACCAGGAGGTCACGCCGCCGCTGCTCGCCGAAGCGGTCCGCGTATGCCTGGAAACCTGCCAGCAGATCGATGCTGAAGAGGACGAACCACCGCTGGAGGAAATCGATGAGCTGGCGACCCATGCACTGGAATACCTTTCAGACCTCGGCTTTTGGGCCTGGCAACTGAAACTCGACGAGGCGCGGGCTGCAATCGAGGATCTTGCCCTTGAACTGGCGCAATGGATTTTCAGTCACGGCGGCCAGATCACCGTGCTGGAACCCGTGGTCAACGCCCTCGCCCGGCAGGCCAATGCAAGCACAGATCCTGCTGCGCTGCGGAAGCTTTTTGAGAGGGCCTGCGCCATCATCGCTCAAGCAGTGCCTGAACCCGCAGAATCCGGCGATATGGCCGCCCTCCAGCCCTGGCTGACGCTGCATTTCAACTGCGCCATCATAGCAACGCGCACCCAGCAGCCGGATCTGATGAATGCGGCCTTCGATCTGCTGGAAACACACCTTCCACAGCATTGCCCGGCGTTTTTTGCCGAGGGGGTGCGGGAAGCGGCAAAACCGGCCTATGGCCCGCAGGTCGGCGAGATGATGCAAGAACGTCTCGCCAAATGGACGGCCTCGCGCTAAGCATGGATAATGTCACCCCATGAAATTCCTTTTCGACATGTTCCCGGTGATTCTGTTTTTCATCGCGTTCAAACTCTATGATATTTACGCGGCCACGGTCGTCGCCATCGTCACCACGGTGCTGCAAATCGCCTGGGTCTGGTTCAAACACCGCAAAGTTGAAAACATGCAATGGATCAGCCTGGCGCTGATCGTCGTCTTCGGCGGCGCGACACTGTTGCTGCACAATGAAAACTTCATCAAATGGAAACCGACCGTACTCTACTGGCTGTTCAGCACGGTGCTGCTGGTAGCCGGCCTGTTCTTCCGCAAGAATCTGATCAAGTCGATGATGAGCGGCCAAATCGACGCGCCGGACGTCATCTGGAAAAAACTGCTGGCGGGATGGATCCTGTTCTTCCTGTTCATGGGTGCAATCAATCTGTTCGTGGCCTTCAGCTACTCCACCGACATCTGGGTCAATTTCAAACTGTTCGGCGGCATCGGACTGATGCTGCTGTTTGTTCTTGCGCAGGCTTTCGTGCTGGCACCGCACATCAAGGACAAGGAAAGCGAATAATCCAACAGCATCCGCCAGCACCATGAACATCGCAGACACCATTCGCGACAAACTTTCAGTCCTCGAACCGGAGTCTGTTGAACTGTTTGACGAATCTGGAAAACATGTCGGTCATCAAGGTGCAATGAGCGGTGGTGGACACTTTCAAGTCATCATCGTTGCCCGCGCCTTCGTCAACCTGTCCCTGCAACAACGCCATCGCATGGTGTATGAGGCGCTGGGCAGCATGATGCATAAGGAAATCCACGCACTCGCCATCAAGGCGTATGCCCCGGAAGAAATATGAATATGAACATGAACTTTCAAACAGGAGCTGTTGCCATGCGTACGAAAACCTTACCCACACTGCTGCTCGCCGCTGCCGCGACGCTGTTCGCGCAGGCCGCTCTCGCCCAGGTTGCCAAGGTCAACGGCGCCACGATTCCGCAAGCACGCGCGGATGCACTACTGGGCGAAGTCACCGCTCAAGGCCGTCCGGATTCCCCGGAATTGCGGGAAGCCATCAAGAAGCGGCTGATTGAAAGCGAACTGATTTCACAGGAAGCCGTAAAGCTTGGACTGAACAAACGCGCCGAAGTCGCTGCTCAAATCGACCTGTCCCGCCAGCAAGTCCTGGTCGGCGCCTACTTCAATGACCTCGCCCGCCGCAATCCGGTCAGTGAAGACGCCATGAAAAAAGCGCATGAGCGTTTCAAGAGCAGCCCGGCCGCGAGCGAATACAAGGCAAGACACATCCTCGTGCAAACCGAAGCTGAAGCCACGGCACTGATCACCCAGATCAATGGCGGCGCTGATTTCAGCAAACTGGCCACGGAAAAATCACGTGATGAAGGCAGCAAGAGTCAAGGCGGCGAATTAGCCTGGAGCCCGGCAACAAACTACGTGCCGCCGTTCCGCGATGCGCTTATCAAGATCAAAAAAGGCGAAATGACGACTACCCCGGTAAAGACACAATTCGGCTGGCATATCATCCGCCTGGATGACCAGCGGCCGCTGAGCTACGAAACGCTCAAACCCCAACTGCAGCGGGTTGTACAACAGGAGCATGCCCAGAAGGCGCTCGAGGAACTCCGCAGCAAAGCAAAAATCGAGTAATCGGCGATTGGGATCAAAAAGCTTTCTAATAAAAAACCCGGCGCAAGCCGGGTTTTTTATTGATGCGTCATAAGAGCAGTGATTTCTCGATCTTTCAAATCACGCTTGGCGCTCCAACAAGAAAAGCTAAGGCTTCTTGCCGGAACGCCTGAACGGTGCCGCCAGCGGTTCACCAACGAATATCCCTTGGCCCGGCATCAATACGCTTTTCCAGTACGCCTCGATCAGCGTTTCACCGCGCAGATAACGGTTCATCACAATCGCCGGATGTGGAAATTTCTCCAGCAGATTGCAGGGCTCGACGACCGTGCCATAACTGCCTGTTGCACCGGCCTCCAGCCAGCGCAGCACACTCATCTGGCCATTGCCCAGCAGATTCCCGCCAAAAGATGTCAGATGATCGGCAATCGCCCCGGGCACGAATTTAAGGGTGTCCAACCCATCCACCTGCGCCAGCCCGATAAAGTAGAACAGCACATCAGTGGCATCCGTCAAAGGGCCCTGTTCGACGCGATGTACCGGTAACCGCTGCCCGACGACCTTTTCCGCCTGTAGATAAAGGTTGCTACGCACATTACGCGCCCCGGAAGTGACCGCAAGATAGGCCGTTCCAGAAGGTTTCGTGCCATCGGATGCAACTCCGCGATCAATCAGCGCCTTGGCGTGCTCAAACGATGTGGCTGCAATCGACATGGTCGGGCGAATGGCAAGACTGCCATGCGGGAATACCGCGGATGAATTGAAATAAGGGCTGCGCCGTGTCGGATTACAACCGTCGGTGCAAAAAGTGGGGTCAAAACCGAAAGTAAACGCTGCGGTAATGGACATGCAATCGACGCGATAAGGTGCAGTCCAGGTAATCGCATAGGCCTCGATCTGCGGCCCCGTCTGCTCATCGACCTGCGCCTTGATCAGATCGAATCTTGCACGTGTCAGGTTATTCGTTATGGGGGTGAAACTCACCCGGATCACGTTTTCGGGCGGTATGCCGCGTTTTTCAACGTAATACTCGGCAACGGCAACACTCTGCGGATCACGAGTATTAACAATGATCCCTAACTGTGCCGGCCCAAGCGCAACGGCTAGGCCTGGCACAAGCAAGACTACAAGCAAAACAAGGCATTGCAGCCGATGGCCAAGCAGATGCATGGATGACTTCCCCAAGTGAACCAAGCCGGAAGTATGCCGCCAACATGCAATCTCTGCCTGACAGGCAAAAAAAATCCCGCCACCAGGGCGGGACTTGAATTTTCGGAAAACGGGAGTTAAATCAAACGGTCGCTTGCTTGCGACGACGTGCCATGAAACCCATCAGGCCAAGGCCCAAGCCCATCATGGCGTAGATTTCGGGTTCCGGAACCGGAGTGATGTAGAGCTGATCTTGCGCCAGGCCACCAGCCATCGTCGTTACATTCAGAATCTTTACGCGACCCACATCAGTCCAACCGGCATTATTAGATGCAGTCACCAAAGCGCTCGCCAGTGTATTGAGGCCGCTGGAAATTTCACCTTCCATATACCAAACAGCCTGCTGCATCGCCGTACCGCGATCAACTGCGCTGGCCGAGTTCCAACCGGAAACAGCACCCAGAGCGCTCTGATTTTCAATGTACTGCGTATAAAGCCAGGCCGTATTGAAACCCAGCGGATCATTGTTCGGGGAAGTCTGACCGCTCACACCGCCATTCTTGGCCGATGTCGACACGTCCTGAATCTTGTAGAACGTGCCATAGCTCATGAATTCGTTGTGTTCAACACAGAATGATTCAAATGACCCTTTAACGGTGGATCCGGTTGAATCGTAGGCAGTAATGATGAATGCGCCGCCGGGGTGTGCGCCGTTGCCATCAGCAAACTTGATCCGGTCTCCCGCAACTACATTAACCTGAGCGAAAACCGCCTGCGAACCCAGCAATGCGACAGTTGCCAGTGCAAGTAGTCCATTTTTCATTTTGTTATTCATTTTAATGTTCTCCGAAAAAGTTTGTAACTGGATCACTCATTTACTTCTAGCTTCAACTTTAACTTCCGTGATGACCCTTGTAATGAACAGATCATCCTGAATTTGGCAGGAGATAACTCCTGTATTTCAATGAGATGTGCTGTAAATCACACAACCTCATTCAACTCAGCTACGACAACATTTTCCTCAAATCGACCTCAAAAACAATGTCTGCCTGAAGCAGAAAACCCCCACCGCTTACGCGGCAGGGGTATCAAGCATTTGCAGACCTTCCAAACTCAATCTCAGGCAACCGCGCCGTTACGCTGGCGGCGGCGGGCAACGAAGCCCATCAGGCCCAGACCGGCAGCCATCATCGCGTAGATTTCCGGCTCAGGAATCGGGGTAACCGTCAGATTGCCGCCGTAAGCAGCATTTCCGAGATTCTTAGCACCAGAAATCACCAACTTGTATTCCTGGGGAGTCGGTGCAAGTGCGGAAAACGACAAGCTGGTCAGCCACGTGCCCGCGAAATTCATACCAGCATTTGAAGCGATCGAGGTCCAGACGTTGCCGTCGTTCGAAGTGAACAACTCGGAGTTCAGGGACGTAAACGCAGCACCACCCGAAATCGAGATGCTGGTTGCAGCGCTGCCGTAGTTCGAGGCAACGTCAACCGAGAACAGGTATTCATCAGCGAATGAACCCGCTGCTACCTGAATTTGTTCCGGATCAGGGTTGGTCGAATTGCCGATAACGATCGAATCCGGGGA
>CAMAYE010000112.1 GCA_945862135.1 Bordetella parapertussis | reverse complement strand
AGCACCGAGGGCGGCTCAGCGCCCGATACGCGCAAATCGGCGTCAATGATCCGGCTGATCAGGGTTTTGAGCGACAGCATGGCATCCGAATCGCCGACCAGTTCGGGAAACACGGGACCGGTCATTGTTGGGGCAATTCTTGCCCTGCCCTGTTGCGGTTCAAGAACGAGCTTGCCCCGCCATGAAGTTTTCTGTTCGGTAAATTGATCCGACTGTCGGCGGCGCTGCAGGGTATCCATCGGCTTGGACTTGCCCGAGTCGCGAAGCACCCGCGGCCAGTCATCGAAGCGGCGCCGCGACAACACACGCTCGATCACCAGCCGCAGCGCGGCCAGTTCGATCGGCTTTCTCAGGTAATCGGATGCGCCGCCTTTCAGTGCATCAACCGCCACTTGCTCGCTGCCGGCGCCGGTCAGCATGATCACCCGCGTGCGCGGCATCTTCTGCGTGATTTCCTGAAGCACCTGCAGACCGTTGATGCCCGGCAGGTTGTAATCCAGGACAACCAGTTGCGGTGCGATTTGTTGCAGGCGCTCGAGACCGACTTCGCCGCTCGATGCGGTCTCCACAGTAAAGCCTTCCTGTTCGAGATAAAGGCACATATTGCGCGCCAGTGTCGGTTCGTCTTCGATCAGCAAAATGCTCGGGGTCATGATCTCTTTCCTGTTCAAGTCTGGGGTATGGCAATGGTGACGCAGGTGCCGCGTCCGGGTTGGCTGCTGATGGTGACCGCACCGCCCATGCGCTCGACGGTGCGCTGGACCAGCGGTAAACCGATGCCCAGGCCGTGGGTCTTGGTGCTGGCCGGAGCGGTAAACGTCTGTTTAAGTTTCTGCGCAGGAATGCCCACGCCGGTATCGCTGATGCTGATTTCGATGCCCTTGCTGCCGCCGGTACTGCGACGGGTGGCGAGGCTCAGGGTGCCGCCGTCGGGCATGGCATCAAGCGCATTGGCCACCACGGTATGGGCAATCTGTTCGAGCATCAGGCCATCGATATGCAGAGTTGGCAGCCGCTCATCGACAGCCCATTGCACAATGACGCGGCGCTGGATCATTTCGGTGTGCATGCCGCCGATCAGGCCTTGCAGGATGGCGTTGACCGACACCGAACTGGGGGCGCGTGTGCCGACCCGGGCATGACCGAGCAAGCTGCGGATCCACGACTCCATGCGGTCGATTTCGGCCATGATGTCGCCGGCAAAGTTATAGCGCCGGTCGCCGGGTTGGCCGGCCATCAATTCCGCCGAGGTGCGGATGGCGGCCATCGGGTTGCGCAGGTTGTGTGCAACCGCGGCAGCCATCTCTCCGACAGCGGCAAAACCTTCGTTGCTGGCGATGCGCCGCTGCTGGTCGAGCATGACCTGGTGGGCGCGGCGCACGGTCCAGAACAGGCAGCCATACATCAGCAGCCCGCCGCACAGCGCCGTGATCCAGATCAGTTGCAGGCCGCGACGAATGGTGTCGAACAGCGTATCGGGGCTTTTGTAGATCTCGACCACGCCGATGACACGGGTGCGTTTTTCATCCCACATCGGCAGGTAATACTCAGCGAACTGCTTTTGCGGCATCGCTGCGAAGACATGCTCGGGCTTGATGTAGGCGCGGGACTCGATCAGGTCGGCTTCAACCACAACTTCACCCTTGAGTGCGCGATCAAGCTCCGGATTTTCTTCGAAATTTTGATGATTACTCGCATCGTGACTCGACCACAGTACGGTGCCTGTTAACGAGAAGGCCTGGGCACGCAAGACCCCGGGCATTTTGGCTACTGCGGACAGGGATTCCCGTGCACCGGTGGCCTTTGCCGCGGCCGGATTGCCGGAAAAAAACGTTTCATTGAATTGGTGGCCCAGTACGCGATGAATGAATTCCGATGACTCCATGGCATCGTGGTGAAGCATTTCTTCGGACAGGAAACGCGCCAGCACTGCGGACATACCGAGAGTCACCGTGATAATCACGAAAAAACTGATCACGGCGAAGCGGCGGCTCAGATTGAAGGTCTGCGGACGCAGTTGCGCCGCAACCACGGCCCCGCCTTGCGCCGGGAACAGGCCCCAGCCGCTCAGTACGGCAGTAATGCGATCGATCTTCGACATCGGGCGGACGTTCACGATGCCAGCCTCGGCTGCAGCTTCAGATGCGTAGACTGGAATGTATTCCGGATGGCTTTTGGGCCCCCAGAAACGCTCGAATTAGTCGTATTTTTTATATTTATCATTTTGTGTCTGCAGCAAGCCCTCTGATAACAACAGATCAGGAATTCAATCTTAACTAATTAATAATAAAAACAAATGTCTAAGAATTTTTACAATAACTGCGGGCAATTTCAATGCTTCACCCAGATTTCACCCACAGCATATAACAAAATATCATTATTATCAATTTTATTATTAATGTCGGCGGGGTGGCTTCCACCACCCTGCCCGCCCCATTGCTACTGAACCCGGAAAATGCCCCACATTCCGCTCAGGGTGCCGTTGGGTGCGTAGTCACGCATCAGGTAGTCGCCGGGAATGGCGGCATCACCGCCGGCTTTCGGCAAGACCACGTTGTAGGACGCATAGGGCAGGATGCCGTCCTGCTGACCGCGCCAGATGCCCAAGGGATTGTTTCCGATCGATTGCGAAGCAACCGTGCCTGAAAGATAAGGATCCTGCTGCCAGAGATGGCCGTGCAGGGACCAGACCGAACCTCGCGCCAGACCATGCGGCATCAGCAGGCGCATGCGGTTCTCCGCACCACGCACTGAAGTCAGCACCGGGGTAACAGGGTCGGCGTTGACCACCGAGCCGGCCGCCGGCCCGCTCGCCGCGCAGCAAGCGTTGCTGAATCCCTGCCATGCCGTTGCGACACCGCCGAAACCGTCATGACCCAGCGACGATTCAGGGTGCATGCCGAAGCGGAACCACATCGGCTCGCTCCGATAGTTGACGCCAAACTGGCCGATGTCCTGCGGATCATCGCTGAGTTGTGTTTTGCCGACGGCAGTGCCGTCGCGGTAGCGGAAGTTCATGCCCTTCTGGTGCACCAGCGCATGATCGCGGAAGGTTTTTGTTCCGGCCCTCACGGTTGCCGAGGAACGCCGGGCGGCATCCTCCACCCAGGTCGATTTCGGCGGCAAAACAACCAGCGCGCCGACCATGCCCTTCTGGCCCTGTTTGATCTTGTCCGCAGGGATGATGTTGACGCCGCCGAACTCGACCGGTGTGGCCTGCAACTGCGTCTCGTCGCGATCCGGATCGAGTTGCGCCCTTGCGGTCGGGATCTGGCGCAGGTCACCCGCATACCACTGATACATGCGGGACTGACCGGGGGCCACGGTCTGCACCGGGTTGATGCCAACGTTGGTGCCATCACTCGAGGAAACATCGTATTCAAGCAGCTGAGTGTGCATGCCGACGTGACTGGAAGTCTGTGCCAGGTTGAGCTGGAAATACGTGGTGCCTTCAGCCGAGTGACGGTCCCGGACAACGGCGGCTACCGTCTGCGCATAACCCGGCAAGTCAGGCATCGCTGCCGGCAAGCGGTTACGCAAAGTCACCTCGACGCACTCGCCTGCGGCAGCGCGCATCACCAGCGGCTCCACCGGAATACCCGGCTTCAGGCGGCCGGCGGCATCCAGATCGGCAGTTCGCAGATAAAGTACCGCCGTCGGGTCATGCAAGGGGCCCTGCTTTGCCGCGATCTGTTGTGGCACTTCGCCAAGCAGTGGATCTTCAACAAGGATCGTGCGTGCCGGAATCTGGGTGTCGCGCGGGTTATAGACCAGCGTCCCGCCATTCGGATCCAGCGGTGCGCCGGCAGTCAGAGTTGCGGTGCCGTCTTCGGGGATGATACTCACCCCTGCAGGGCGGGAAAGCGCCTTGTTGGCCAGTACTGCGGTAATGTCGTAGCGCCGGATTGCCGCCCTTTTTGGGCAAGTCCCGCGCAAATCACCATTGGCCTTCAGCACCACCGGGCGTGGATTGGCCGGCAGGGCAAACAGGTTGTCTTGCCGTTTGCTGTAGTTTCGCATCACGCCCCAGACGCCGGTCCACCAGCCATCAGTCGAGGCATCCATCGTCCACGCATAGTCAGCGGTCTTGCCGTTCTGGGTCGAATCTGCGATTACCGGTGTCAGGAAGGGAAAATGTTCGGAAATGCCCATGAACTGGTGGTTTTTCCAGCCGGAAGACGACGATTGCGCGCCGAAATCACCGCCGGTGTGCAGCCATTTCAGGCCGTGCACGCTGGCGTTATGCGTCTCTTCCCAGCCGCCGACGATAGTCTTGATCGAAACACGGTCGCCGGAATGGGCACGCAGGATCGGCGTAAAAGGATCTCCAGCCCGCACGTCTTTTGTCAGCGGCGGGTATGGCGTATCACCGACCACGGTGTTGAGTTGCGGCAGCGCACGGTCAATACGTGTCTGCAGGGCAAAGGCCAAATCACCAGCCAATCCCGAGGTCTGCATGCCAGGTTTGCCGTCGGGACCGATGCGACGCGGGTCGTAAATGCGAAAACCCACGGGCTCGTTGCGGTAATTCACTACAAAAGTGCCGATATCGCTCAGGGAAATAACGCCGGGACAGGGACGCGGCACACCACCCGGGCAGGACGGCGCAGCGCGACGCAGATCCGGAAACACCGGTTTGCTTTCAACCATGAGCGGCGGATTGACAGCGTAGCGGTAGGAATCGGCGGTCGCAGGTGCCGGCGTCCTGCCATCGGGGCCGACACCGACATACACGTCCTTCTCATAGGCGTGCTGGAAATCCGAAAACTCCAGGAAAAACTCGCGGTAGCTGTCGTCCTTGCCGTCGCCGTCGAGATCACCGGCCAGTATCACCGCCTGCCAGGAGGTCGGACCGCCATCATGACGGTTGAACATCGGTTCGCCAGTCTCGTTATGCACCCAACGTGAGTTCTGAGGCTCGACCAGCAAGGCAGCGTACAAACCTACCTGCTGATGTGTCGACGGGCCGTAGTGGTCATGCGAAAACACCGTGCCCAGACCGCGATCCCTGCCTGCGGCATTGATGACGGGATCCGCAAACCAGCGCTGGATGGTGGTGCGCGCACCCAGCCATTCGGGTTTTCCATACTGCCCGAAGAAGGGATGTGGCATCGCCTCTAGCCGCGTATTGCCATTGGGCAGCCGGACCTGCTGGTCGGGGTGCGCGTCGTTCCAGGCATTGATGGCATGGATACGTTCGCGCACGGCGCCAGGCGCCATGGTGCCGTCTTCGTAGTTCCAGCCGTTGGCAGAGCCGTCTGCCGCAGTCACATCGAATTTCACCAGATGAATATGCTGACCAATCATGTCTGTGGTCGTACGCACCTGGTAATCGTCTAGCTCATAGTTTTCCGGCAGCAGGTTGACAGCCAGCAACTGCACGCAGTCCATGCTGTTGACACGCATCGACAGCGGCTCCGGCGCCTTCTGCTTGTTGATCGTCGGCAACGCGTCGTCCCACAGCGTGTAAATGCGCTGCTGCGGGAAATGCTGGCCCATCTTGTTTAGAACGGCGTCGAACTGCACCGCGGCATTCTTGTAGACGCGCGGACTGTCGGCGTTGAATACCGAGCTGCGCCGGTAACCGAGGCCGCCGGCACCATCAAAAAATTCGCCGAGTACGCCTTTTCCGAGGCGGGTGCCGCGATCATCGACGCAGGGATCAGCGAAGGGAGCGCCCGGTGCTGCGGGTGCACCGTTGGTCAGAAACTCCGAGGCCCGCGTTGTACCGTTCGGCAACAGCGCGATGCTGGGATGGCTGCGACGACTGTGAAATGCCATCGCCACCTTTTCCACGTCGGTGCCCTCTTCCGGGAAATAAACCGGCTTCGCCTTGTGCACCTGCTTTGTCATATCGAGACGCGTGGTATTGACTTGGGTTTCAGCGCCGGCGGCATAGCCTTCTAAGGCATGTCGCGGCAGGCCGCCGTCAAAACCGCCTGCAGCCGTCAGCATGTCGAGCGGCGGCGTGGTGCCGCGCTGACCGACGATGGTTTCAATGCCAGCGATGTAGAACGGGAAACCCGGGTTGATTGTTCGGTCAAGCACTTTGGCGACACTGCCTACGGTCTTGCCGTTGACGATCTTGGGTTCGACCGTAACCGCGCCGGGGACCGGTGCGAGAGCTTTGCCGGGCAAGGGCACCAGGCCGGGGATCGGCGTGCCGGCGACAATTTCGCCATCGGGCAATGCACGGGCGCCCTGCGCCGGGGTTCCGTCTTTGAGCGCCCACGGCGTCGCATGCGTGCCTGCGCCGGTGACTTTGAGACGGGTGCCGGACTGGAACGTGTCATGCGTACGCCACAGCTCCCACATTCCCATCGCAAAATGCGGATAGAAATGGCAGTGGTAGATCGAATCGCCGGGAGTACGGTTGCGGTTGCCCGAACCGCCAAAGGCGATTTCATAGGTATAGGCCGAACCGGGGCCGATTGACTGCGAGTCCAGGTAACTGGAATTGTCGTCATTCGGATTAAACAGCCACTGGTGGGCATGCAGGTGAAATACGTGGTATTCCCAGCCGGCATGCACATTTCGGAATTTGACAAAATCGTTAAGGTAGCTGTGGCGGACGTTAGAGGGATCATCCGGGTAATAGGCACGGGTCGCTTTCGGGCCGATCGCGGCGGCCGGCGGGATTTCGCCGGGACGCACGGTTTCCAGGCCGATGTTGGCGGGCACGTCTACCAGAATCGCTGGATCCCCCACTGCAAACGAAGTCAGAAAGAATTCTTCAAACGCGCAGTTTGCACAGTCATGCATCGGACCGACACCAAGGCGGTTGGCCAGCACTTCCGAACCGGCGGACACGATGCCGTAGTTGATGCCGAAAGCATCCCGCACTCCGGCCAAGGTATGTTTCAGCACAGGATCTTCGTAGTAGCCTGGAAAGGCCTGAGCGGCAACGGCTTCGTCATGAAAAGCAATGGTGAATTCACGAAAAGCCTCAAGCCGGTTGGGATACGCCGGGTTGCGTTTACCGGTGGATTCCAGCGGATAGGTGGATGCCGGAAAACTACCGTCGGCGTTCGGGCCCATGACTACTGCACTGATGTCCGAATGCACCAGCTCATGGGCTGCAGTCAGCATGTTGAGCACCGGCAATCCGGCCTTACCCTCGGCAATCCACGGCTGTGAGTTCGGATATTTGGCTTCGTAATTGATGATCGGGTGGCCACTGGCAGTCTTGCCGGTGGTGGCCAGGCGCATTTCGAGTTCGGTCACTTGGCTACGATAGAAGCGTGCTTTCAGCGGCTGCACATTGACCACCGCGAACAGGCCATTACCGCTGTTGCCGGCGCCAGCCTCGCCGCCGAACTGCGCACCGTGGCTGACGACAAGGAAAGTACCTTCCTTCGGCGCATAAAAGCGGTAGGTCCGCTGCTCGCCTGGCGCGGTCAGGCTGCTGGGATTGCGGCCAACGTTGCTGGAATCGGAGGCAATGGATCCAAGCAGAGACAAGCCCTGGACCTGGAATCCTGCGTGCCGCGATGCCACCTGGTCGTCGATATGCAACGCCGGATGCCGGGCATTGCGCGGATTGGCTGCCGGCGACAACAGATTCAGGAAATTTACCGTCAGGCAGTCGCCCGCGGCGACACGCAACACCAGCGGACGGGGACGCTTGTCCTCACGCAGTTGCACCTGGCCCGGACGCAGAACGCCAC
This sequence comes from Bordetella parapertussis, assembly GCA_945862135.1. GTDB lineage: Bacteria > Pseudomonadota > Gammaproteobacteria > Burkholderiales > SG8-41. Next base: position 3,410 of record CAMAYE010000112.1, on the reverse strand, counting down.
CGGCGGTTTCGTTGCGATTACTCACCGAATCCACGACATCACGACGCAGGGCATACATCATGCCGTTGATGTTTTGTGCACCGATGCGGTTGAACATCAGCGGCTGATCCAAGGCGACCACGTTCGCGGTAATCGTGCGCGCACAAGTCGGCACCTGCGCCATGGCCATCGGTGATAATGCTGCCGAAGCGAGCAACGCGAGCAGGAGCCCTTGTGCGATTTGCGCTGAATGTTTCATATGATAAATATCAAAATATGTGTCTTATTGAAAAATATGATACTTCAGCTTTGATTATGGGTCAACTGGGGCAAACCTGGGGCGGTTCAGGTGGGTGAAGGATTCTGCAATCGCCTGCGCTGCGCGTAATCCGCCAGCACAGCCGGAACGTAGCGCCGGGTTTCGGCATAGGGGGGAATCCGCCGGCCATGGCGTATGACCGCATTTTCACCGGCGTTGTAAGCCGCCAGCGCGAGCCGCGTGTCGCCATTGAACAGGGTCAGCAGATAGCGCAGATACTGGGCAGCTCCGCCGAGGTTTTGCGCGGGATCGAAGCGGTCGCGGACACCGAAACGGGCGGCAGTTTCCGGCATCAGCTGCCCCAAACCCACGGCACCCTTGGGTGAACGCGCCCGGGGATTGAAACCGGACTCGACCCTGACCAGCGCCTGGAGCAGTTCCGGCTCCACGCCATGCTCGCGGGCAACGGCGGTAATCAGCGGGGCGAAATGCCGGTCGGCAGCGCGCACCGAGCGCGAAGTGGCAACTTCACCCGGCGATTCGGCGACCGCAGGGGCGGCGACGGACTCCTTCACCAGCAGTACGTAACCCGGGTGTTCCCGACGATCGGAATAGGACACCGCGCCATCGCTGGCGACGTGCATATAGATGTCTGCGCTGGCCGGGCCGGCCAGCACAGCCGCGGACACCAGCAAGGTGAATGCAGACCGTCGGCGCAGAACATTCCGGAATGTCGGTAATGGATACATGCCCACATAGTATTCATATTTGATAAATATTGCAATAACGATACCTTTTGGCCAGCCAGGAATCCCACTATTTCCATTTTCCCGTAATGTGGAATTTATTGGCCGCAACAATTGCCAAAAATATGCAAATATGATAATCTTGAACAATGAAATCTTCACTTTTACTGTTACCCGCCCTTTTGCCGATCCTGCTTCTGGCCGGAACCGTGTCTGCCAGCACGCCACTGGTCGTTGAAAAAGAAGGCGCACGCCTGGAACTGCGCATCACCGGCGACAACGGCCGATTGATGGACGGTGAGGCCGCTACGGTTGAACTGCGCATCTCGGACGTGAGCAGCGGTCAGCCGCTGCGCGGCCTGCGTCCGGCAGCGTGGATCGATAACCGCGGCGTCCTGGCCCATCCGGGTGGACGCGAAGCCAGTTGCCGGGAACGCGTCGGCGCCTATCTGAAAGGCAATGTCGGCAGCCGTCCGCTGATTGACCTCAACGGACACTATCTGCTGGTGCTCAACCGCGACCCGACCATTTCAGTGATCGATCCCATTGTCGGGATTTCCGGCCGCACCAATCTGTTCACCAACATCATCCTGCCGCAGCCCGGCGCAGACTGGGCCGAACATCGCCAGCGCCGGCGTCTGCTGGTGACCCTGCCGCGGGCCAACCAGGTGGCGCTGATCGACAGCGAGACCTTCAAGATCAACGCACTGCTGAACACCGGGCGCGAGCCGGTACGCGTCGTCAGCCAGCAGTCAGGCCCTCTCGCCTTTACCGGCAACAATGGCAATGCCACGGTGTCGGTACTCGATCTGGCCAGCGGCAAACCGCTGACCACCATCGCGGTCGGCAAGGGTCACCATGAACTGCAATTGGTGGAGTCGGCGAATCGTCTGTTTGTCAGCAATCGCGCCGATCAGACTCTCAGCGTCATCGACACCACCGCGCTGAATGTCCTGCGCACCCTGCCCCTGTCCGGTACGCCTTCAGCCCTCGCCCACTCAGCAGTCGCCGAAGCCGTCTACGTCGCCGCCGGTCGTGAAGGACGTGTCCTGGCGTTCAACGCACGCAGCGGCGAAGCAGGTGTTCAGGCCAATCTCGGTTCCCCGGTTGACGGACTGTATGCCACACCCGACGGCCGCACACTGCTGGCCCTCGCCACCGACAGCCGGCAATTGTTCGTGCTCGACGCCGCCGATCTGTCGATCCGTCACCGCATCGCACTGCCGGGGGCGCCATTCCAGATCGCCTTCACCGGGGAATACGCCCATATCCGCATGTATGACACCGAGCGGGTCACACTGCTGCCGCTGTCTGCGATCAATGCGTCATCTGCGCCCGTTCTTGGCGGATACACGGCAGGTACCGGTGCGCCGCGACGCGAATCAGTGGCCGTCATGGCACCCACTCTCGCCGCCACACCGGACGGCATGGCTGCCGTGGTCGTCAATCCGGCCGATGGCCAGCTGCACTATTACATGGAAGGCATGAATGCGACGGCAGGAAGCTTCCGCAACTACGGGCATCCGCCGCAGGCGGTACGGGTTACTGAACGCGCTCTTGCCGAGCGCGCGCCGGGCACTTATGTCGCGCAACTGCGCCTGCCTGCGGCAGGAACGCTGAGTCTGGCCTTGCGGCTGGAACAGCCGAGGCTGGCGGAATGTTTTGATTTCGAAGTATCCGGCAACGCTTCGCTGGAGCCTCAGAAAGCAAAACTGCAGTCAACGCTGGAGCCGCTGGCCAAGCCCATGGCCGGAGAACAGCCGCAAACCGTGCGCATCCGCATTACCAACGAAAACGGCAAGGTCGCGATCCTCCCCGCCGGCGCGCAGCTGCGTTACTACCGTGCACCGGGCACGGACCGCCGTACAGCAACACTGCGTTCTGCAGGCGATGGCGTCTACGAGGCTGATCTGCTGTTCAACCAGCCCGGTGCCTATTACCTGCAGATCGATGCCGCGGCAACGTTGTCGCCCCCTTTCCTCAGCCTGCACATTCGCGGCAATTGACAGAACTGCAATCAAGCCATGAACAGACGCGACATGATCCTTGCAATGCTCGGCACCGGCGCGGCACTTTGCCGGCCGTTGCCGCTGCGCGCACATGAAAACCACGCACCGGCACCGGTCGGCGGACTCGGAAAGACGCGAGTCAAACTGGCTGATGTCGAATTAACCGACCAGCAACGCCGGCGCGGGCGTCTCCCGCGCGATTTTGTTGCAGGCCGCATTGTTGTTGCCAATTTTGTGTTCACCACCTGTGGCAGCGTGTGCCCGGTGATCTCGGCAATCTTTGCGCAGTTGCAACAACAGCTGCCGGCAGATCTGGCGCGCGAGACCGTCATGCTCTCCTTGAGCGTCGATCCGCTGAACGACACGCCCGACCGCCTGGATGCCCAGGCGAAACAATATGGCAGCGGGGCGAACTGG
>CAMAYE010000111.1 GCA_945862135.1 Bordetella parapertussis | reverse complement strand
TGGTCATCCCCGTGTGTTCACAATGTGTAAAGCCAGTCGTTCGAATGGCCCGCTATTTTAACCGATGCCACCCGTCGCGGCGCGGCTTCACATTCGGTTGGCTGGTGCTGCGGAATGCCAGACATGACGACGCCAACGCACGCCAATCCAAAGCGTCAGCGCAAGCCCGAACAGACAATAGGCAGTCGCCATGGCACGGAATCCGTAATGCTCGATCAACGGGCCCGAAGCCAGCAACCCCAGCGGCAGCGTATAGATGGCCAGCATGCGGATGCCCATGACCCGACTGCGGAAACGCTCCTCGGAACTGCGCAGCAGCATCGCCGCCATCGACACCATCCCCAGACTCTGTGCCAATCCTGCCAGCAGCAACATCACGATACCTGCGCCGAGGCTTTGCATCTGCGAAAACAGCAAAGTCAGTGCGTACCAAACCACGCAACCGCCAACCATCATCCGTGCAGGCCTTACCGAATGGGCAAAGCGCGTCAGAAACAGCGAACCGATCAGCGCACCGCCGGCAAAGCCGGCAACCATATAGCCGAGTCCGGTCTGGTCGGTTAAATAGATCTTTTTGGCCACATAGGGCAACAGGCCATTGACCAGCGGAAACGCGGTCAGATTGACCAGCAGTGCAAGCCAGATGGCGGCAAGCAAGGGCGGCGTATTCCAGACATAGGAGAGCCCTTCCCGAAGATCATGCAACACGGAAGTTCTTCCCGGCAGGCCTGTACTTGAAGGTTGTGGACGAGTGGCTGATACACCCAGGGTCAACAGCAAGCTGGCCATGTAAAAAGCCGTGACGACCACATAGGCCATACCGACCCCCAGCGTTGCAACCAGCCCTGCTCCGCTTAACGCGCCCATCACCCGCGCCGAATCCTGAGTCGTTCGAGAGATGCTCGCCGCCCCGACAAACTGGCCAACCGGCAGCGTTTCGCCGATCAGCGAATGCCTGATCACCAGATCGGAAGGCCTCACCAGCCCCATCAGTGCAGTAATCACGAACACGTGGAGGGGCTGCAGCGTTCCGCTTAAAGCCAGAGTCGTCAGCAACAGGGCCAACACCAGATAAAATCCGCGCATCGCGCAGAACACTCGCTTGTTGCCGTGGCGATGACCTGCTACGCCAATCAACGGCGACAACAGCGTACCGACATACTGCAGCGACGCAAACACCGTCAGCAGGAACACCGAGCCGGTTTCGACCAGGATGTACCAGCCAAGGATCAGCGTCTCCATCTCGAACGCCCAAGAGGCGGCGAGATCGGATGGCCACTGGAATCGGAAACTGCGGACCCTGAACGGCGCCAGCGCAGAAACGCGAGTTGCGGCGCTCAATCCGCGGGCATGCCGTTGCGCAGCAGGTCTCGGGCGATGACCCAGCGGTGCACTTCACTTGGCCCTTCAAAAATACGAAATACGCGGCAGGCTCGTGCGATGTACTCCAAAGGCAGATCCTTGGACACGCCCATGCCGCCCAGCAACTGAATGGCGCGATCGGAAACACGTGCAATCATCTCGCTACCCTGCAACTTGACCATGGCCGCTTCGCGCCGCCAATCGTGTCCGCCCTGGTCCATCTTCCAGGCCAGGCGCCAGGTGATCCAACGCACCATTTCCATTTCCTGCCAGCTGTCCGAGAGCCACCACTGCACCTGCTGGCGGTCGGCCAGCAGCGCGCCGAAAGTCTTGCGTTCATTGGCCTGCTTCAGCATGTAATCCATGCAGCGCCGGGCATAGCCCAGCGAGCGGCATGCGATTTCCATGCGACGCACGCCGAGCCGATTCTGCATCGGTGCAAAACCCTTGCCCACCTCACCCAGCACCTGGTTATCCGACAATTCAATGTTGTCGAAAAACACCGCATACGGCGCATGTTCACCCATCGTGTTGAACACCGAAGGAATCGACAATCCCTTGGTACCTTTGTCGACCAGGAACGCGGTAATGCCGCCACGCGAACCTTTTTCGGGATCGGTCACCGCCATGACGATGATGAAGTCCGCCTTGCGTGCGCCGCTGATCCAGATCTTCTGGCCGTTGAGCAGCCATTTGCCGTTTTTGTACTCGGCGCGGGTCTTCATGCCTGCCGGATCAGAACCGGCCCCCGGCTCGGAAATCGCGATCGCGCTTTTTTTGTCACCACTGGCATAGGGCAGCAGATATTTCTGGATCTGATCGCCTTTGCAGGTTTCGCGCAGCATCCACAAGTTTGGACTGTCCGGCGGCAGCACGAACGGCACGATACTGGTTTTCAGTTCTTCGATGACGACAGCCTTGGCCAGCATGCCCATGTTCTGGCCGCCGTATTCCTCTGGAACGTCGATACCGTACAGGCCGATTTCACGAGCCTTGTCAGCGAGATGTTTTTCGACATCGGGATCAATCAGCGGCGCATCGGTCAGACCGCGCTCGGCTTCACGCTTGATGACATCGCGCTCCAGCGGCAGTAGCTCTTCGCGAACAAAACGGGCGACGGTTTCACGCAACATGCGCAGTTCTTCCGGTAACTCAAAGTCCATGATCGCTTCCCTTTACGATTAATCAAACACCATCAGCCAATCCACAGCCGTCGCGCCTTGCGGGCCGGCGAGCACCGGATTCAGGTCGAGTTCGGCGAGCCGCGGCCCCGCTGCCGCGCCGAAACGCGATACTGCACTGACCATCCGCGCCAGCGCAGCCTTGTCCACTGGCGGCTTGCCGCGGACACCTTCGAGCACCACCTTGCTTTTCAGTTCATCGAGCATGCGCAGCGCCTCACCCTCGGTAACCGGCGCGGCGCGGAACACGACATCCTTGAACACTTCGATCAGCACGCCGCCCAGCCCCACCATCACCACCGGACCGAAGGTGGCATCGCGTTTCAGGCCGATCACCAGTTCAACGTCACCCTGCGCCATCGCCTGTACCAGTACGCCGGCAATCCGTGCATCTACTTTGTACTGTTTGGCATTGGCAAGCAGTTGCGCGAAAGCCGCACGTACTGACGCCGCATCCTTGAGATTCAGCACGACGCCTTTGGCTTCGGTCTTGTGCAGGATGTCCGGTGATTCGATTTTGAGCACCACCGGATAACCCAGCGCTTCGGCCGCGGCGACGGCTTCATCGGCAATGGTCGCCAGTTTCGCAGCGGCAGTCTTGACTCCGCAGGTGTTGAGCAAAGCCTGTCCTTCAAGGCTGGGCACCGCGCCAGGCTGCGCCGGTAACTGGAGCTTCGGCAACTGCAACGTCGCGCGTTCCGATGCATCCGCCAGCCAGTTACGCCGAACTTCCGCGTAACGCACCAAGGCTGAAACGGCATCCACCGCAGGCTCGGCACCGCGCAAAACGGCTATACCCAGCTCACGCATTTTGACCAATGCTGCATCCGGCGCTGCGACCCAGCAGACGACCCAGGGCTTTGTTATTAAATTATTGATTTTATTGAATATTTCAACAAGACGATCAATATGCGCATCCATCAACTGCAACCAGACGATGCCGACATGAACCGCCGGATCGCCCATCATGATGCGCATGCTGTCGAGCAGCAGATTAGGGTCAGAAACGAACTGGCCCGTCACATCAACCGGATTTACGGTAGTACCGAAAGCCGGGATGACTGCCGCCAGTGCATCGCGTGTCGCAGGCGCCAGTTCAGCAACTTGCAGCCCCATTTCTTCGGCACGATCCGCCATCAGTACACCCGCACCTCCGGATTGCGTAACGATACCGATGCCTCGCCCCCCGGGTAATTTCGCTGTACTGAGCACTTCGACGATATCGAGCATGTGCTCTTCGTTACGTGCCCGTGTAATCCCCAGGCCGCGAATAACACCATCAAATACGGCATCGCTGCCAGCGAGCGCGCCGGTATGCGAAGCAGCGGCTTTTGCGCCTGCCGCAGTTCGGCCTACCTTGGTCAGTGTCAGCGGTTTTCCCAGAACCAGTGCGTTTTCGGCAAGTGCTTTAAGTCCGGCGCCATTGCGTACACCCTCCAGATACCCGGCGCCAACACGTATGCGCTTGTCCTCCAGCACTGCCTGCATCATTTGCACAAAATCAACATCGCATTCATTGCCGGTATTGATGAAATAACCGAGCCCCAGCGAGCGCCGGCGTGCCAAAGCGGCGATGGCGGTGCCGAAAGCGCCCGACTGGGTGACAAAGGCCACCGGACCTGGAAGCGTCGGGCCTTCGGCAAACTGTCCAAAAGTCGCAATTACCTGCTCCCAGGCATTGATCAATCCCAGGCAATTTGGACCACACAAACGGATGCCGGCCTCATACGCAGCGGCAGAAATTTCATTTTCAAGTTTTCGTCCCTGCTCGCCCATTTCGGCAAAGCCTGAGCTGAAAATCACAGCAGCATGACCGCCCCGTTTTCCAAGTTCGCGGACCGAGGACAACACATGCGCCGCTGGAACTGCAATGACTGCGAGGTCTGGCGCTTCCGGCAGCGAAGCCACGTCCGGATAGCAGCGAAGTCCGGCAATCGTTTCATATTTTGGATTGACCGGAAAAATGCGTCCCCGGTAACCCTTCTCGATCAGGAAACGCAGAGTACGGCCGTTGACTTTATTCAGTTCGGCTGATGCCCCGAGAATGGCGATGGATGCGGGATTGAGTAATGGCTGCAGGTTATCCATTGGTTCGCATTATGAAATATCAGATGAGGCTAGTTTTTGTCATTATCAAACGGCCCGCCCGAATTACAACACATCGGAGATGACTGATAAAAAGTTGATGAGGGTCTGCATGATCATATTGCAGAAAATCAAACCTGACTGACTGCGGGATGTCTCGACTGTTGATGCCCGGTCATGTTACTGACCTCTGCGGACAATGCACCTGCAACATCATCAGGACATCGTTCGGCAGCAACCAGGATCAGCGATGCCTGAGCCAGCGCTGGTCCTGCTCAAGTTTGATCAATCCGGCCAAGGTGGTAATGCCCTGTTTCATGGCCTCAGCCAGAACAACCTGCAACAACTGCGCAGTGGCGAGGGCGTCGGCCAGAGCGTTATGGCGAGACAGATTGGCAATGCCGAATCTGTCCATCCATTCATCAAGCCCTTGAGGCAATCGGCGCTCCGGTTCCGGCATCACTGCAGGCGCCAAATAGGCCAGATCCAGCCAGGGATTGGAAGGCGCGCAGCCGATGGATTTTTTCAATGCGCGATCAATCATCAGGCGGTCAAAGTCCGCATGAAATCCCACCAGAGGCGCATTCTTCGCATAATCCAGAAAAAGCAATGAAGCTGCAGCAGGCTCAACGCCCTCCATCTGCGTGGTGCCGTCGATGCCATGTATCAGTATGTTGGCATTGGCGCTCGCCTGAGGCTGACGGAAAACAATCTCGAAACCACTGCTGAGAAGAATCCTGCTGTCAAGAATCTCGACCGCACCGATTGATATCAACTGATCGGAAAACGGATTGAGGCCGGTAGTTTCCACATCAGCGACGACAAACCGCAGCGAATCCAGCGGCGAGCTCGCGGGAACCGGTGAATGAGAACGATAGGCTGCGAGCGCCAGTGCTTGCTCAACGCCCAGCATCGGCTTACGCTGAAATAAACCTCGCAACCAGCTCAAGCGTCATGCCTCATAACTTGTAATCAAGGGCAAGACGACTTTGGAGTTTGCGCAACTGCCGCAGGCTTTCCTTGAGGATACGGCGATCAACTTCGTTCAGACTCGATGGGTTGATCCGGTTCGGATCGAGAACTGCAGGATCAGCGGCTACCTGACCGCGCAGGCGCAGGGTCTGCAAAAAATAGAAACCCTCCACAATGGCATCCACTTCGCCTGCCGGAATCTGCAACTTCACAGAAGCCTGCCGCAGTCGCTGCACCGTGTTGGTATGCGCCACTCCGGCAGCCAGCGCGAGCACCCGCGCAGCGTCGGTAAACAGCCTTGCACCGGATTTTTTCAGGTTGATGGTTCCGCGCTCCTGCCCATCGTCGTCAGTCACAAAATCGCTGATCAAGCCAAGAGGTGGCGCTGTCTCCAGTGCATACTGGGCCAGTTGTCGTTGAAAGCGGCTGTTACCGGCAGCCAGGCCAACAAGATGCTGTCGCAATGACTGCACCAGATTATCACTGCCATAAAGAATGCGGAAATCAAAGAAGATCACTGCACTCAGTAGAGCCTCAGGATCCGAGTTGGAAACCCACCGATCGAATCGCTCACGCCATTCTTTGGCACTTAGACACCAGAGCGGATTACCCGCCATGATGTTGCCCTTGCATAACGGGAATCCGCAGGCATCCAGGGCCCGATTCACTGCCTGCGCGAAAGGCAGCAACCGTGCACGCACCGCATCAGGTTCGTCACCCCCGTTGTCAAAGATGAGGCCGTTGTCCTGATCAGTGCTGATGGTCTGCTCGTAACGGCCTTCGCTGCCGAATGCGAGCCAGCTCCAGTGCAAACCCTTCAGGTCAAAACAGGTTTCTTCGATACTGAGCACCTGCCGCACCAGCGCATCATTGAGGGTCGAAATAATCAGCGTCATGTGTTCGGCGGACACTCCCTGCCCCAACATGTTGCGCGCCAATCTGCGGATATCCGCCGCAGATTTTCGCAAATCGTCGATCGACTGTGCCCCGGCAATGGTGCGGTTGATGGCACGAACACTGACACGCTGCAAGGCAAACAAATCCCGTTCGGTGATGACTCCCAGCAGCCTGCTGCCGTCGCAGACCGGGATGTGCCGAATGCCGCGATCGGCAATCAGCAGAGCGGCTTCGTAAGCACTGGACTCCGCCGACAGCGTCAGCGGGTTCGGTGTCATCACTTCGCTGACAGGCCGCGAAAGGCTGCATTGCGCCAATGCCACCCGGTCAAGCACATCATGGCGGGTAAATATTCCGACGGCATGGCCCTCATCATCAACAACCAGCATGGATCCGATCTTGCGTCCCTGCATGACGCGCAGCACATCTCCGATCGGGGTCCCGGGTTTGCAAGTTACGGGCTGGCGCACAATCAGAGAGCGCAGCGTGCGGCTCATCGTCTGCTGCTCACCTGAAGCCGCGTTGTAGTTAAGTTTGATCAGCCGCCGCGATTCCCGCAGCATGCTCGTCAGGAATTCCGTGGTGAACTCCCTGAATACCGGGCTGCGGTTGAGAAGTTCCGGAAAAAGCTCAGCGGGCAATTCATAGCAGAATGTATCCGCAACCGCAGTGTACGGTGCGATGACTGGACGATTCTCCAGCATGGCGCTGACCGAGAAACATTCCCCCGGACCCATGGCCACAGGATGGGCATCATCGCTGTGCGCTGCGTTGAAAGGAACGAGCTGAACGGTACCGCGCTGGATGATGTGAAATGACTTTGGGGGCCGCTGATCCTGCGCGAGTATTACCGACCCTTTCGGGTAATAGCCGAGCACGACGCGGGCTGCAAGAAACTGCAGCGAATCCTCTTCCATCTGGCAAAAGGGCGGGTGTTGCCTCAGAAACTGGAAAACACCCTCGCTCAGGCTTGCTGCAGCAGTACCTGTTGCAGGACCAGCCACGTCGGTGGCTCAGTTGCGATCAACGAACGACAAGAACCGGAATTTTGCTGTGCGTGAGCACTTTGATAGTCTCACTGCCGAGCAGCAGTCCGGTAAGACCGCGACGACCATGCGAAGCCATGACCACCAAGTCGCATTTTCGTTTACGCGCCACTTCGATGATCTGTTGATACGGTAAATCGCTGGATACCACGACCGACGTGCATTGCAGCCCCGCCTTGGCCACCCGGGCACTGATGGTTGCAAGCTTCTTTTCAGCTCGGGCAGTTGCCTCTTTTTCGTAGCGCTGTTTGACCTGGATGCTCATCGGCATGGCAAAACTTTCATCCGCGATCATGCGAAACTCCGGCACCACACTCAGCAAAGTCACTTTTGCGCCAAGCGACTTGGCCAGATTGATGCCATGAATGATTGCGCGGTCAGCCAATTTCGAGCCATCGGTGGGCATCAGGATGTTCTTGAACATGTAACTCCTCTCGAGTATCGATTTTTGTCGGCACGACGGATGGACCGCATGCGTGAACACAGAATATCACGCGGAATACGGGCGACTTTGATGTTGATCAATCCCCCGATGATGAGAATCATGGATTGCGGGAGTTGCTTCGAGGCAATAAGGCCGTCTGCGAGAGGCCCATGAAAATCCAATTAAATCAATTGGTTGATAAAAGTTGCTTAATGCGTTTTGCCGCCCAGATTCGGCGGCACGGGCAAGGGAATTACGTCGATGCCTTCGTCGCGCAATGCATCGACTTCCTGCGGCGACGCGGTGCCGCGGATTTGCCGCTCAGGCGCTTCCTTGTAATGAATCTTGCGCGCTTCCTCGGGAAACGCCCGCCCCACATCCTCGGTGCTCTCGACAATATGGGAAATCAATTTGAGCATTCGCGCAGAATCAAAGTTTGCATACTGCGCTGCGGTTGCCTGCTCGCGCGTCGTTGGTGTCGGCGGCTCAGATCGACCGGTATTGACTCTTGCCGCAGTCACCAAGCGGCTGATCGTCTGATCGCCGCACATGGGACAGGACAACAGATGTTCCCGTTGCTGGCGCTCAAAATCCTCACTGGAGGAAAACCAGCCCTCAAAGCGATGGTCGTTTTCACAACCAAGGTCAAATACGATCATGTCATGTCAGATTAATGGTGGGCGAGGCCGGACTTGAACCGGCATGGCTTGCGCCGAGGGATTTTAAGTCCCTTGTGTATACCAATTTCACCACTCGCCCCGGGCTTCTGTTGATTGTATGGCCGGGACCGGGTCTTGTGCTGGAGGCGCGGGGCGGAGTCGAACCGCCCTGGAAGGATTTGCAATCCTCTGCATAACCGCTTTGCTACCGCGCCGCTGAAACTAAAAAGGGAAAACGGCTCGTTGCAATCAACCGTTTTCCCCTAAATTTGGAGCGGGAAAGGAGGCTCGAACTCCCGACCTCAACCTTGGCAAGGTTGCGCTCTACCAACTGAGCTATTCCCGCATTGCCTGCAACTTGCGACCGCGAATTATAAGCCAATCCCAGCGAGCCCCGCAACCACCCTCCAGCCTAGATATTCCCCTCAGCAGCCGACCAGGCCATTTTCAGGTAATAACCCATTGAAACCAGTGTCAGCACTGCTGCGCCCCAGATCAGCCATGTGCCCCAGCGCAGCGGATCAAATGCGCCGATTGCATCGTGATAAAGCAGCATCGGGATCGCAATCATCTGCGCCGCGGTCTTGATTTTCCCGACCATGGAGACTGCGACACTCTTTCCCTGCCCGATCGAAGTCATCCATTCGCGCAGCGCTGAAATAGCGATTTCGCGGCCGATTATGATCAGTGCGACAACGGCATCGACGCGCCCCAGCTGCACCAGAATGATAAGGGCTGCTGCCACCATCAACTTGTCGGCGACGGGATCCAGAAAAGCGCCAAAAGCCGAAGTCTGGTTCAGCCGTCTCGCCAGCCAGCCGTCCAGCCAGTCAGTAATCGCCGCAGCGGTAAAGATCACAGTTGCCACAAGATTCTGCGATGCGTGCGAAATCCAGCTCTGCTCGAAATAGAACACGCCGACAAACAACGGAATCATAACGATCCGCAACCATGTCAGGAGAATGGGTAAGTTGAATGTCATTTCAGTGTGATGCGATCAATGCAAAGAATCATAAATCCGTTCCGCCAGTTCCCTGCTGATACCTTCGACTTGAGCCATTTCCTCCGCACTCGCAGCGATGAGTCCGCGCAGGCCACCGAACCGCGCCATCAGGCGCTGGCGTCGTTTTGCACCGACGCCTGGAATCTCTTCAAGCGTTGAAACCGACCGCGTCCTTGCCCTGCGGGCACGATGGCCTTCAATGGCAAAACGATGCGCTTCGTCACGGATCTGCTGGATCAGGTGCAGACCCGGATCGTCCGGCTGAAGACGGAACGATCCCTCCCGCCCCGCCATCAGCAACTGCTCCATACCCGGTTTGCGCGACACGCCCTTGGCGACCCCGAGCAGCGGGACACTCAACCCTAATTCACCCGCCACTTCAATGGCGACGCCCAACTGCCCCTGACCGCCATCGATCATGATCAGGTCCGGCATCTTACCCTCTCCAGCCACCACCTTACGATAACGCCGCGTCAGAACCTCGCGCATGGCGCCGTAATCGTCGCCCGGCGTTACCTCCTTCATATTAAATCGGCGGTATTCGCCATTCTGCATGGCGCCCTTGTCGTAAACAACGCAGGAAGCCACAGTAGCCTCGCCCTGCGTGTGGCTGATGTCGAAACATTCAATACGCTGCACGGTTTCGGGCAAGTTCAGCGCGCGTTGCAGCGCAATCAGTTTCGCTGCGTCATCCAGCCGGCGAGTATTGCGCTGAGCCGCGCCAAGTTCTGCGTTTTTAGCCGCCATCTGCAGCCAGACACGACGCTCTCCGATAGGGTTGGCGCTGATTTGCACGCGCCGTCCCGCCCGCTCCGATAACGTTTCCTCGAGTCCTTCCACCGGAATCGTTTCACCGGCCACTAACTGCGGCGGCACCGGATGCTGCAGATAGTGCTGTGCAATGAAGGCTTCGATAATCAGCGCAGGATCTACACCATCCGCATTCTGCGGGAAAAAGTTGCGATCGCCGAGGTGCAAGCCGCCACGAATCATCACCAGGTTGACGCAGCAGATACCGGCAGCGAAACCACAGGCAATCACATCAACATCCCGCCCGGCGTCACTGCTGACATACTGCCGTTCCCTGACCTTGCGCAGTGCCCTGATCTGATCCCGGCATACCGCGGCCTCTTCATAGCGCATGGCCTCAGCAGCTGCATTCATGCGTTCCGTCAACCGGTCAAATACGGCATTTTCTTCCCCGGCAAGGAACATCTCTGCGCTGTGCACGTCATCCGCATATTCTGCGTCTTTGATCAACCCCACACAGGGAGCAGTGCAACGCCTGATCTGGTGAAGCAGACATGGCCGGGAACGATGCTCAAAAACGCTATCTTCGCAGGTTCGCAGACGGAAAACCTTTTGCAGCAATTGCATGCTTTCCCTGACGGCGCCCGAATTCGGGAAAGGACCAAAATACCGGTTCTGCTTGTCAGGATTTCCTCGAAAAAAACCCAATCTCGGATAACGGTGACCACTTAACATCAGATAGGGATAGGACTTGTCATCACGGAACAGGATGTTG
>CAMAYE010000110.1 GCA_945862135.1 Bordetella parapertussis | reverse complement strand
GGATAACGATGGAACCAGGTATTCGGCTCGATCGTCAGGTGATAGGCGCTGAGATGCTGCGAACCCAGTTTAATGGCCGCGGCAAGATCGGCCTCGGCTTCCGCCACGCTCTGCTCCGGCAAGCCGTACATCAAATCCAGATTCACGTTTTCAAAAGTTGTCAGTGCCAGTTCTGCGGCACGACGCGCTTCATCGGCATCGTGGATGCGGCCGAGTGCTTTCAGGTGCCGGTCGTTCAGGCTCTGGATACCCAGCGACAAGCGGTTCACGCCAGCCGCGCGGAAACCAGCGAACTTGTCGGCCTCAACCGTGCCCGGATTCGCCTCAAGTGTAATTTCCGCATCGGCCGCCAGTGGCAGCCGCGCACGCACGCCAGAGAGCAAGGCATCCATCGCGGCCACCGACAGCAGGCTCGGTGTGCCGCCGCCGATGAATACCGTCAGCACCGGTCGTCCCCACACCTGCGGCAGTGTCATTTCGAGATCGGCAAGCAGCGCGGCCACATAAGCCTCTTCGGGCAGTTCGCCGCGTGCTTCATGCGAATTGAAATCGCAGTAAGGGCATTTGCGCATGCACCACGGTACATGGATGTAGAGCGACAGCGGGGGCAGCACATTAAAGTGCGGCGCTGCCTGCAACCCTGCAGAAAGGTTCAGTGAAGACACGGCATCTGTCGATGAACCGCGCTAGGCCGTCTGCGCCGCGCGCAAACGGGTCAGCAGCTGTGCCAACGCCCGCCCGCGGTGACTGACGCGGTTTTTTTCTTCAGGCTGGAGTTCCGCACCGGTGCGGCCGGACTCCGGCAGCAGGAACAGCGGGTCGTAACCGAAACCGCCGCTGCCGCGCGGCTCACGCAGGATTTCGCCATGCCATTCTGCTTCAGCGATCAGCGGCTGCGGATCGTCGGCGCGGCGTACCAGTACGATCACGCAGTAATAGTGCGCGCGGCGGTCCGTCGCCGACGACAGCGCCTGCAGCAGTTTTTCATTGTTGCGGCGATCCTGTTCCTCGCGCCCCGATGCAGCGCCTTCGAAGTAGCGCGCCGAATGCACCCCGGGCTCGCCGCCCAGCGCATGCACACACACGCCGGAATCGTCAGCCAGCGCAGGCAGCCCGGTAATGCGACTGGCATGGCGCGCCTTGGCCAGTGCGTTCTCGATGAAGGTGCAGTGCGGCTCCTCGGCTTCGGGCACGCCCAGCGCGCCCTGCGGCAGCACCTCGATCGCCAGCGGCGCGAGGATCGCAGCGATCTCGCGCAACTTGCCCGGGTTGTTGGATGCGATGACGAGTTTTTTCATCTTGAAAGTCAAAAACGTTAGCCGCAGAGGTCACAGAGCAAGGCAAAAACAAACTGCTCCTTATATTTCCGGCTTTCTCTGTGGCCTCTGTGACCTCTGTGGCTGAATTGGGGTTTTCGCTTTATCCCAGCGCGGCACGTTGCGCAGCGATCAACTGCTTGATACCGCTCTGCGCCAGGTCCAGCATCGCCTGCATCTCGGCGCGGCTGAACGGCACGCCTTCGGCCGTGCCCTGGACTTCGATGATGCCGCCGGCCTCGGTCATCACGACATTCATGTCGGTGTCGCAGTCCGAGTCTTCCGCATAGTCGAGATCAAGTACCGGCAGGCCCTGGTAGACGCCGACCGATACGGCCGCCACGGCTTCGCGCACAGGCGTCACTGCCAGACGTTTTTCACGGATCAGGAAGTTCACCGCATCGGTCAGCGCAACGTAAGCACCGGTAATGCTCGCGGTACGGGTACCGCCATCGGCCTGCAGCACATCACAGTCCAGATGAATGGTACGGGGACCGAGTTTTTCAAGATCGACCACCGCACGCAACGAACGCCCGATCAATCGCTGGATCTCCTGGGTGCGGCCGGATTGCTTGCCGCGTGCCGCCTCGCGGTCGGTGCGGGTATTGGTCGAACGCGGCAGCATGCCGTATTCGGCGGTGACCCAGCCGCGTTCGCTGCCGCGCAGGTGCGGCGGCTGCTTTTCGAGCACGCTGGCCGTGCACAGCACCTTGGTTGCACCGAATTCGATCAAAACCGAACCTTCGGCATGGCAAGTGAAATTGCGGGTAATGCGGATGGCGCGAAGTTCATCGGGACGGCGCTGGCTGGGTCGCACGGGAATCCTTCAATATGCTATGTTCGACGGTCCGCAATTATAAGGCCCGCAGCAGGGGCCGCACTTCAATGGCCCGCAGCACAATGATCTGCAGCATGACTGGTTATGCCACCGCCGCACGTGAACTGACCTGGGGTTCGGTCAGTATTGAGCTGCGCTCGGTCAACCACCGTTACCTGGATGTCTCCTTCCGCATGCCCGACGAACTGCGGCCCGCGGAAACCACGCTGCGCGAAGCCATCGCCGCGACAGTAACCCGCGGCAAGGTCGAATGCCGCGTCGCCTATGCACTGCGCAACGGGGCGCAAAACAGCGCCGAACTGGACAGCGTACTGTTCGCGCAGCTGCTGGATCTGAATTCAAAAGTCCGCGATGCACTGCCCGATGCCCGCGCGCTCGGCGTCGCCGACATCCTGCGCTGGCCGGGAATGCTGGGCACGGACGAGCTGCCTGTCGACGAGTTGCGAGCCACCGCAAGCGAATTAATGCCGGAAGTGCTGCGCGAATTCACCGCCGCACGCGTCCGTGAAGGCGAAAAACTCGCCACTGTGATTCTGGAACGCGCTGCTGACATGCGCACCCGCATCGCCGTGGTGCAGCCGCGGATGCCGGGGATCATTGCCGCCTTCCAGGACAAGCTCAACGCCCGCCTTCAGGACGCACTGGTTTCGGCTGACGACGAGCGGGTGCGCCAGGAAATCGCGTTGTTCGTCAACAAAATCGATGTCGATGAGGAACTGTCGCGGCTGGCCACCCATCTCGACGAACTCGAGCGGATTCTCAAAAAAGGGGGTGCCGCCGGCAAACGCCTCGACTTCCTGATGCAGGAGTTGAACCGTGAAGCGAATACCCTCGGCTCCAAATCAGCAGACATTGAAGTGACCCGTGTCGCAATGGATCTGAAACTGCTGATCGAGCAGATGCGCGAGCAAATCCAGAATATCGAGTAGGCACTGAATGAGCGGCAATCTTTACATCGTCAGCGCCCCCTCCGGCGCCGGAAAAACCAGTCTGGTGGCGCAACTGCTCGACACCGACACCCGCATCCGCAAATCGGTGTCCTACACCACCCGCAGACCGCGTTCGGGGGAAATCGACGGACAGCATTACCACTTTGTCACGCCCGAAACCTTCGAACAGATGGCCCGGGCCGGTGATTTTCTTGAATCCGCGCTGGTACATGGCAATCGCTACGGCACTTCACGCCGCTGGGTGCAGGAGCAACTGGCCGCCGACACCGACATCGTGCTTGAAATCGACTGGCAGGGCGCCGCCCAGGTTCGCCGTCTGATGCCTGCGGCGATCAGCATTTTCATCCTGCCACCCTCATTTGAGGCCCTGCTGCAAAGGCTCAACTCCCGTGCCCAGGACGCCCCCGAGGTCATTGCGACCCGCCTCGCCAACGCCCGCGAGGAAATCAGCCATGTCCATGATTTTGATTATGTTATTATCAACAGCGATTTCAAGGCAGCAGCGGCGGAATTGCAGGACATCATCCGCGCAGAACGATTGCGCACCGCACACCAGCTGACCCGGCACACCGCGTTGATCAACCGACTCAAGTAGGAATTCCATGGCCCGCATTACCGTAGACGATTGCATGAAAATCATTCCCAACCGCTTTGAAATGACCCTGGCGGCTACCTATCGTGCCCGGCAACTGGCCAATGGCGCGCAGACCATGATCGAAGCCACCCGCGACAAACCGACTGTAGTTGCCCTGCGCGAACTCGCTGCATCCAAATTCGGCGTTGAAATCCTCAACAAGAGCCCGACGTAACAGGCGCATGCGCCAGCGGCTGAGGCGCGGCCCCTGATTGCGGACGGCGGAGTCAACCGTACGCATGAGCCCTTCAGCCTCCATCCCCATCACAGAAACCGCAGCGCCGCCCTCGGCGCCGGCGCTGTTTCAGGAATGGTCGGCTTATCTGAAGCCCGAGGATCTTTCGCAGATCGAGGCGGCTTACCATTTCAGCGAGTCCGCCCACGAAGGCCAGTTCCGTAAATCCGGCGAACCCTACATCGCCCACCCGCTGGCGGTGGCGAGCATCCTCGGAAAATGGCATCTTGATTCACAGGCGCTGACCGCCGCGCTGCTGCACGACGTTGTCGAAGACACCGAAGTCACCAAAAACGAAATTGCCGAACAGTTCGGCCGGCCGGTCGCCGAACTGGTGGACGGCGTATCCAAGCTCGACCGTATCCAGTTCGATACCCAGGAAAAAGCGCAGGCGGAAAATTTCCGCAAGATGCTTTTGGCAATGGCGCGCGATGTGCGCGTGATGCTGATCAAGCTCGCCGACCGCCTGCACAACATGCGCACACTGGATGCGGTGCACCCGGAGAAACGCCAGCGCATTGCGCGCGAAACCCTGGAAATCTACGCGCCGATCGCCAACCGGCTCGGGCTCAACAGCATCTACCAGGAGATGGAGGATCTGTCTTTCCGTCATCTCTATCCGGATCGGTTCCGGGTGCTGGCCAAGGCCGTGCGCACCGCACGTGGCAACCGCCGTGAAGTCGTCAGCAAGGTACTCGACGGCATTGAACGCCGCCTGCGTGACCAGGGCATCGAAGCACAGGTGCAGGGTCGCGAAAAGCATCTGCACTCGGTCTATCGCAAGATGCGCGAAAAACACCTGTCCTTCGCCCAGGTGCACGACGTATTCGGCTTCCGCATCATCGTGCGAGACAACACGGCTTGTTACGTCGCGCTGGGGCTGCTGCACAGCCTGTACAAACCCATCCCGGGAAAATTCAAGGATTACATCGCAATCCCAAAGGCCAACGGCTATCAGTCCCTGCACACCACGCTGTTCGGCCCATTTGGCAGTCCGATCGAGATCCAGATCCGTACCGCCGACATGCACAAGATCGCCGAAGCCGGCGTCGCTTCGCACTGGCTCTACAAGAGTTCGGACACCTCGCTGTCTGAATTGCAGCAGAAAACGCACCAGTGGCTGCAAAGCCTGCTGGAGATGCAGTCCGAATCGGGAGACTCGATCGAGTTTCTCGAACACCTCAAAGTCGATCTGTTCCCCGACGAAGTTTATGTGTTCACGCCCAAGGGAAAGATCATGTCGCTGCCGCGCGGCGCTACTGCCGTGGACTTCGCCTATGCCGTGCATACCGACATCGGCAATCGCTGCGTTGCGGTCAAGATCAATCAGGAACTGACGCCGCTGCGCACCGAATTGCGCAACGGCGACCGTGTTGAAATCATCACCGCGTCTCATGCCAAACCCAACCCGCTGTGGCTGAACTTCGTCGCCACCGCCAAGGCGCGGGCACACATCCGGCATTTCCTAAAAACCATGCACTTCTCCGAGTCTGTCCAGCTCGGCAGCCGCCTGTTGCAGCAGGCACTGGCCAATTTCAAGATGACGCCGGCCGATGTCAATGACGCCCAATGGGACAAACTGGTTCGTGATTCAAGTGCACGCTCGCGCGATGAAATCCTCTCCGATATCGGCCTCGGCAAACGCCTTGCCGTTGTGGTCGCACACCAGTTGCTCGCACTCGGCGAACCGCTGCCGGCAGAAGCACGGCCCAACGGCGCAGTCATCGTACGCGGCTCTGAGGGTTTTGCTGTCCAATTCGCACGCTGCTGTGGTCCGATTCCAGGTGACCCGATCATCGGCATCATCAGCAAGGGCCAGGGTATGGTCATTCACACCCATGATTGCCCGGTGGCCGCAAAGGGCAATCGCGATCCGGAACGCGTACTGGACGTGCAATGGGATGCCAACCCGAGCAAGTTGTTTGACGTCGGCATCCGTTTGGTCGTCGCCAACCAGCGTGGCGTACTCGCCAAAGTCGCAGCAGAAATTGCAGCGGCTGAATCAAACATCCAGAACGTCGCCGTCGATCCGGATGACGGCGGCACCTATACGGTAATGCGTTTTACTGTGCAGGTGATGAACCGCATGCATCTGGCGCGGATCGTTCGTGATTTGCGCAAGATTCCTGAAGTGGTTCGCATCAACCGCATCAAAGGCTGAACCGGTACACCGGCTGCAAATGAATACGTCCGCACACCCTACTCGTCTTCTGCTCGTCGAGGATGACGAAAACGACGCCATATTGATCCTCGCCTCCCTGCGACATGGCGGATTGCAGATCAGTCATCACCGGGTCTGGAGCAAGGCCGATCTTGAAAAAGCGCTGGCGCAGGAACAATGGGACGCTGTTCTGTGCGACTACAACCTGCCGCAGTTTGACGGGCTCGCCGCGTTGCGGATGGTTCGCTCCCGCGACGCCAACATTCCGTTCATCATCGTTTCCGGCGCCATCGGCGAAGAAACAGCGGTAGCCGCCATGCGCAGCGGCGCACAGGATTTCGTCATGAAGCAAAGCCTCGGACGGCTTGGCGCGGTGCTGGTGCGTGAACTCGGCGAAGCGGAAATCCGCCGCACCGCCCACATTGCCAACAGCCAGCTCCAGGCCAAGGAAGCGCTGCTCGACTCCATCGTGACGACGGCGGCCGACGGCATCGCCGTGGTAAACGCCGCCGGAAAAATTGAATTCGCCAATCCCGCACTTGCCGTGCTGACGGGCAACGCTGCAACCGCCCTGCAGGACATGCCGGTCCAGCAACTGCTGCGTCCATCGGCCGACCCCGAATTCTGGAATGTCCTGTGCGCATCCACCGGCGATATCCGCGCCGACATGATCAATCTGCAGATGCACGCCCACACCCGGTCAGGAACAATCATTCCGGTGGAAATCAAAGTCAGCCGGATGATGCTGGACAATTCACCCAAATTGACCGTGGTGGTCCGCGATGTCAGCGAGCGGGCGCGCTCCGAAGAGCGGATGTGGCGACTTGCGCATTTCGACGAACTCTCCGGACTGCCCAACCGGCTGCTGTTCCGACAACTGCTTGAACAGGCCATCCGCGATGCCAACCGTGAACGCAAATCCATCGCCGTGCTGTTCATCGACCTTGACCGATTCAAGCTGATAAACGATACCGCCGGGCACGACAGCGGCGATATCGTGCTGCGCCAGGTCGCCGGCCGGTTACGCCAGTGCCTGCGCGAAGTCGACCTGCTGTCGCGTTTCGGCGGCGACGAGTTTGCGGCCCTGCTGCGCGAGATCGATGATCCGGAAGCGGCAAGGGCGACAGCACAACGGGTACTGGCCGCGGTGGCGCAGCCCTACGAGATCAACGGTGAGACCTACCACCTCTCCGCCAGCGTCGGCATCAGCATCTACCCCGGTGACAGCCCGGACGCGACAGCACTGCTGCGCAATGCCGAACTGGCCATGTACCGTGCCAAGGACCAGGGCAAGAATAATTTCCAGTTCCACTCGCCGCAGATGAATGCGCGTTCCCTCGAATACGTGGTGCTTGAGCGCTCACTGCGCCGCGCCATCGAACTCGACGAATTCCTGATCCACTTCCAGCCGCAATTTGACCTGTCGGACGGCCGTATTGTCGGGGCGGAAGCACTGCTGCGCTGGAATCTGCCCGAAGTGGGCATGATTCCACCCGGAAAATTCATCCCGCTGGCCGAGGAAACCGGATTGATCGTCCCGATCGGCCGGCTGGTACTGTTGCGCGCCTGTATCGCCGCAAAAGAATGGCGTGCATCCGGCCTTGAAGATTTCCGTGTAGCCGTGAATCTGTCACCGCGCCAGTTCAACCAGAGTGAACTGGTCATCGACATCATCAACATTCTTGAAGACTCCGGCCTGCCGCCGCAAAACCTTGAACTCGAAATCACCGAAAGCATGGTGATGTCCAATCCGGAACGCGCCACCGCGATCCTGCGCGAGTTGCGGGCAGTCGGCGTCCATCTGGCCATCGACGATTTCGGTACGGGTTATTCATCGCTGGGTTATCTGAAAAGTTTCCCGGTGCATACGCTGAAGATCGACCGATCGTTCATCAAGGACGTGCCGGCTGACCCCGACGATGTGGCGATTACCCATGCCATCATCGCCATGGGCCACAGTCTGCGTCTCGATGTCGTCGCTGAAGGCGTTGAGACTGCCGAGCAGCTCGCATTCCTTCGCGAACACGGCTGCGATTACATGCAGGGTTTTCTGGTCGGCAAACCGATGCCGGCGGAAGAACTCAGCCGCCTGCTGGCCGAACGCACGCACTGGTCGCTGTAACCTTCGGCGAGGATCCGCCCAATGAATGATTCACGAATCCTCATCGTTGAAGACAATCCGGACGACGAGTCACTGACGCAGCGCGGCCTGCGCAAAACACCGGCAGAGATCACCGTCGCAAGCGATGGTGCGCTGGCACTGGAAATGTTGGCGGCAGCGGAACATCTCCCCGACCTCGTGCTGCTTGATCTGAAGCTGCCGAAAATCGACGGTAGCGAGGTACTGCGCCAGCTCCGGAACAACGTGCGCACCAGCAAGCTGTGCGTCGTGGTATTTACCTCATCGAGCGAACCAGCAGACATTGCCCGCTGTTATGCACTGGGCTGCAACAGTTACGTGATCAAACCGGTGACCTACGAGGACTATATCGAAGCGGTACGCAGCATCGCCGCGTACTGGCTGACACTCAACGTATCGCCAGCGCGTCCGCGCTGACCGGTCAGCGCCGGGATTTCGCGCAGGCGCTGCGCCCGTCGTTCCAGCCCATCATGTAGTCGCCCTCATTGCGATAGAGGCGTTCATCACGGCGCTGTGCACAGCCGTCGGCATGACCGCGCTTGTACTGCGCGGAATATCCCGCCAGGTTGAATACCGGAGACGGTGCCTTTGATCCCGGGGCAGAAGTGGCCGAACCACTGCCGGTCGTACCGCAGGCTGCCAGCAGCGCCGTCAGCAACACCGCCAATGCAGCGTGCAAAAGCCGCACAGGCACGTCTTCAGCCGGCATCGACGAGACGTCCATCACGCACTGTAATCCGCTGGCCGACGCCAACATCAGGATTGTCCGAATGGAAGGTGCGGATGCTGTGGTCGTCCATCCGCACACGGATTTCATAAGTCGCGCTGCGTTTCAAGTTTTTCTCGATTTCATGGCCTGCGTAGGCGCCGGCGCCAGCACCCACCACGGTCATCGCGGTACGACCACTGCCGCCGCCAACTTGATTGCCCAGTATGCCACCGACCACACCGCCGGCGACCGCACCAACACCTGAGCCCTCGCCCTTGCGTTCCATGACCCGTACCGATTCAACCACGCCGCAATCTTTGCAACGCGTCGCTGCGGTTTTAGCGTTGCCGGCACGCTGCGCAGACGATTTCGCAGCCGCGTCCTTTTTCGGTGCCTGCCTCGCCGCCTGGTGTTCGGGATCCGCCATGCCGGTCGCCGCCACGGTTACCGCGGGTTGTGATTGTGCCTGCGGCAATAATCCGGTCATCGCTGCGATGCCCAGCAGACTGGCGATAATCACACTGATGCCGGCAATCAGCAGCGTCGGGTACAACAAAGGCGATACCGCCCGCGCGGCAGACTGCGCTGTGCCGCGGTTATCTGATGCTGTAACAGTCATGGATAGTCTCCAATACAAAACATGCCGACGAACCCTGATTCGGGCTGCCGGTCACTTGGAACTATCGCAATTCCAATGCCAGAAAATCATTGTTTAAAAACAATTAGTTATGAATTCCATTTACCTCTGGTTGTCGCCCCCCCACGACATCGCCGCGGAAAGTCCCCACAAGCCACTGTTTAAGATGGAATTTTTCGAGTCGGTAAACAACGACGTAGAGCGCAACGACGTAGAGCGCAGCGACGTAGAGCGACAGTTCATGCACGCTGCGGTTTGAACAGTCGCGGATCCAGCTGATGGCGCTGCAGCAACTTGTAGAACTCGGTACGGTTGCGTTTGGCCATGCGCGAAGCCTGGGTCACATTGCCATCGGTAATCTTCAGCAGTTGTGCCAGATATTCACGCTCGAATTTGCGCCGCGCCTGTTCGAACGGGGCAAGTTCGGTTTCCTCACGCTGGATCGCCTGCTCCACCAGACTCGCCGGAATCAGCGGCGTAGTCGCCAGTGCCACAGACTGTTCGACGACGTTGTACAACTGACGCACATTGCCGGGCCATGCCGCCGTCACCAGCCGCTCAATCGCTTCGGGCGCAAAGCCGCTGACGGCCTTCTTGTAACGGGTCGTCAATTCACTGAGAAAATGACCAGCAAGCAGCGGCACGTCTTCACGTCGTTCCGCCAGAGACGGCAAACGCAAGGACACCACCTTCAGACGGTAATACAGATCTTCGCGAAAATTGCCCGCAGCCAGTTCAGCTTCAAGGTCACGGTGGGTGGCCGAAATCACCCGTACATCCACCGGCGTGTTCTGCAAACCGCCAACAGGACGTACCTGCCGCTCCTGCAAAACACGCAGCAGCTTGACCTGCAGTGCAGCGGGCATGTCGCCGATTTCGTCGAGCAGCAGCGTGCCGCCATCTGCCGACTGGAAAAGGCCGCGGTTTTCACGGATTGCGCCGGTAAATGCACCTTTGACATGCCCGAACAGTTCAGACTCGAGCAACGGTTCGGGAATCGCACCGCAGTTGATCGCCACAAAAGGCCGGTTGCTGCGCGGGCTCGCCGCATGGATGGCCCGCGCCAGTAATTCCTTGCCGGTGCCGGACTCTCCCTGAATCAGGATCGATGCATCGCCGGTGGCCACAAGGCGCGCTTTGGCCAGCACTTCTTCCATTGCCGGATTCCGGGTGATGATCGCCGAGCGCCAGAGACCATCATCTTTACCGGCGGTGCCGGGAACGCCGGACGTGGCTAGCGCGCGTTCGATCTCTTCGAGCAACACCTTCGCATCAAATGGCTTGGTCAGGTAGCCGAAGACCCCGTTCTTCACAGCTGCAACCGCGTCGGGAATCGTACCGTGTGCCGTGAGGATAATCACAGGCAACGCGGGATTCTCCGCACGAATGGCCTCGAACAGTGCGATGCCATCCATGCCGCCCATCTGCAGGTCAGTGACCACCGCCTGCGGTCGCGACACCGCCAGCTGCGCCAGCGCACGTTCGCCGCTGTCGACCGCTGTCACGCCGTAACCAGCCGCCTCCAGCCGCAATTGCATCAACCGCAACAGACCGGGATCATCATCGACAACCAGTACGCGGGCATTGCGCTGCATTTTCAGATTCATCATC
>CAMAYE010000109.1 GCA_945862135.1 Bordetella parapertussis | reverse complement strand
CAAGGTGCGTGTGCCGCGTATTGCCGAAGCACCGGTCGCGCTGGAATGCCGGCTGATGCAGATTGTTGAACTGGGACGCAAGCCCTATCACGTGGTGTTCGGCGAGGTCGTTTATTTTCATTACCACGACGGCATCGTCAACGATCGTTTTCACGTGGATGTGGGTGCCGTGAATCCGATCGGCCGTCTTGCCGGCAAGGGCGGTTATTGCTGTGTGACCGACCGCTTTGAAATGCCGCGTATTCCGCTCGAGGGTGCACCGGCCACGGAATGAGCGGCATTCAGCACCCCAATAAAAACAATAATGCGGCATCTTCGGAGGACAATGTTTTTTCCGCAAGGAGTGGCATGATGATGTTCTGCCGTGTTTTTCCCGCAATATTGTTGCTGTCTGCCGCTGTCGCATCAGCTGCCGACTATCCGCAGCGCCCCGTCCGTCTGGTAGTGCCGTATTCGGCCGGCGGTTCGACCGACACCGTCGCCCGTATTACCGGTGCGCGGCTTTCCGAGCGGCTTGGCCAGCAAGTGGTGATCGACAACCGCACCGGTGCCGGCACCATCATCGGTACCCAGATCGTGAAGGAAGCGACACCGGATGGGCACATCCTGCTGATGGCGACGCCACCGCTGGCGGTGAATCCCTCGCTGCGTGCCAGCGTGCCGTATGTACTCGAACGTGATTTTGTGGCGATCACCAATATCGCCGCTTCCAGCAACCTGCTGGTGGTGCATCCGTCAATGGCTGCGACTTCGGTCAAGGAACTGATCACGCTGCTGAAGGCCAATCCCGGAAAATTCAATTACGGCTCCAGCGGCGTCGGTGGTGCGGGTCATCTTGCGATGGCGCTGTTCACCAGCATGGCCGAGGTTGAAGCGCTGCATGTGCCGTACAAGGGCGGCGCACCCGCGGTGGCCGATCTGGTGGCCGGCCGTCTGAGCATGATGATGGCAAACCTGACCACCGCGCAGCCCCATATACGTGCCGGCAAACTGCGCGGGCTCGGTGTGGGCAAGGCGAAACGCTCACCGCTATTCCCGGAAATGCCGACCATCGCCGAAGCCGGCGTGAAGGGTTATGAAGCCAACAACTGGAATGGCGTTGTCGCACCCGCCGGGACGCCGCGCGCGGTGATTGAAAAACTGCATCGCGAGATTGTGGCCACGCTGCAGGAGCCGGCGATTTCGGAGCGCATGGCGAAAGCGGGGCTTGAGCCCGTCGGCGATTCTCCGACGCAGTTCGCGCAGTATCTGAAGGCCGAGGCGGCGAAATGGGGCAAGCTGGTCAAGTCGGCGGGCATCAAGGCTGAATAAGCTTAAAAATTAATTTAAATTCAAGGGGTTATGTAATATGGCAGCAGTCACTAACAAGCGTCCGCCTTTCGACAAAGTCATTGTTGATCTCGCGAACTATGCCCATGGCTATAAACCGGCCAGCAAACTCGCGTTTGAAACCGCGCGCTTGACGCTGATTGACAGCCTCGCCTGCGCCTTCGAAGCGTTGGCCTATCCCGACTGCACCAAACTGCTTGGCCCCATCGTGCCTGGCACCATCGTCCCCAACGGCGCGCGCGTGCCCGGCACCAGTTACGTGCTTGACCCGGTGACGGCCGCATTCAACGCCGGCGCACTGATCCGCTGGCTGGATTTCAACGACGCGTTTTATGGACGAACGGTGATCCATCCTTCGGACAATATCGGCGCCATTCTGATGACCGCTGACTGGTTGTCGCGCACGCGCGTTGCGGCGGGCAAAAAACCGCTGACCATGCGCGAAGTGCTGGCTGCGATCATCAAGGCCTATGAGGTACAGGGCGGACTCGCGCTGGAAAACGGTTTCACTGCTGCCGGTCTCGATCACACCATCCTGGTCAAGATCGCGACGACTGCAGCCGTGTCGCAGTTGATCGGTTGCACACATGAAGAAGTGGTCAACGCGCTGTCGAATGCCTGGGTCGATGGCCATGCGCTGGCCACCTATCGGCGCAAGCCGAACACCGGTGCGCGCAAATCATGGGCGGCCGGTGACGCCTCTGCGCGCGGCGTATGGCTTTCACTGATGGCGAAAAAGGGTGAGATGGGTTATCCCTCCGCGCTGACGGCGCCGAAGTGGGGTTTCTACGACGTGCTGTTCGACGGCAAGCCCTTCAAGTTCCAGCGGCCGCTGGGCAGTTATGTCATCGAAAACACGCTGTTCAAGATTCCGTACCCGACGGCTTTCCACGGCCAGACCGGTGTCGAAGCCGCGATCAAGCTGCATCCGCTGGTGAAAGACCGGCTCGACGACATCAGTCACATCGAGGCGCGCGGCCACAACTCGACGATGGTGATTCTCGACAAGACCGGCCCGCTGGCCAACTTCGCCGACCGCGACCATTGCATGCAGTACATGATGGCGATTGGCCTGATTTTCGGCGACATGACGGCCAAACATTACGAGGATGAAATCGCCGCTGACCCGCGCATCGACAAGCTGCGCGCGAAAATCCGTCTCACCGAATACGAACGTTACGAACGCGAATATCACGATCCCGCCAAGCGCACCAATGCCAACTCGATCCAGGTGTTCTTCAAGGACGGCAGCAAGACGCCGCTGTCCGAGGTGAACTACCCGCTGGGCCACCGCAAGCGCCGCAAGGAAGGTGTTCCGGCAGTGATGAAAAAATTCAATGAAAACACTGCGATGGTGTTTGCGCCGAAACAAAAGGCGGCAATTGTTGCGGCCTGCACCGACGCGAAAAAACTCGAAGCGATGGCGGTGAACGAGTTCGTTGATCTGCTGCTGCGTTGATGGGCGCGATCGAGGCGAAACTGGCGGTGATGGGCCACAGCCTGCCGCAGCCGCGCAAGTTTCCCAATCCCAACCGCTGCGGCTGCGTGCGCGTCGGCAACATCCTGTTTGTGTCGGGCCACGGTCCGCATCATCCGGGCATGCGGATCCGCGAGCACGGCAAGCTCGGTCAGGACATGACGGTGGAAGAGGGCTATAAGGCGGCGCAGGCGGCCGCACTGGCAATCCTGGCGACGGTCAAGGCCGAGGTTGGTGACCTTGATCGCGTCAAGCGCGTGATCCGGCTGTTCGGCATGGTTAACAGCACGCCGGAGTTTCCGGACCATCCGAAAGTCATCGATGGTGCGTCAGACCTGTTCTATGAACTGTTCGGTCCCGAAGCCGGCTGCCATGCACGTTCGGCGGTCGGCATGGCCGGCCTGCCGCGCGGACAGGCGGTGGAGATCAATGGCGAGTTTGAGTTGCTGGATTAATCCAGTAACGATCAGGACAACCCGTACATCGTCCGTCCCGGCGTCGGCAGTTCCGCGCTGAGGATCGAACCCCCTTCGGAGTCGACGATGTAAAGGCGGTGCGGATTGCGCACGCCGTAGGCGCAGTTGGTGACAACGTCGGTGCCCGGAGAGTCGATGCGGTACATCGGTTCGCCGCGGTGGTTGAAAATCCACACTGCGCCCATGTCCGGATGCGCCACCGCAAGCCCGTCATCGTCGTCGATGGCCATGCCGTCGGGGCCGCGGCCACCAGTCATTTGAATGAACACGCCCATGCGCGACACCGTGCCGTCCGGCAGCAGCGGCAGGCGCCATACCGCGTTGGCGCGCGTCACCGCGACGAATAGCGTGTTCTCCGCCTTGTTCAGCACCAGCCCGTTGGGGCTGGGGATGTTGTCTGCGATGCGTTCGAGTTTGCCGTTGGCGCGCAGGCGGTAGACCGCACCGCTCGGATTCTGCAGGCCGCTCTGGCCTTGATCGGTGAAGTAGAGGTCGCCGTTGCTGGCGAACACCAGATCGTTGAGGCCCTTGAAGGTTTCGAGGTTGTAGCGGTTGATGATCGTTTCGATGCGGCCACGCTTCGCGTCGAGCAGCATCAGGCCGCGCTTGTGGTCGGTGACAAAAATGCGACCGTCCTTGTGGATCTTCAGGCCGTTGGGTTCGCCGTCGTATTCGACCACGAGGTCCCAGGCGCCGGTCGGCGAGATGCGGAAAATGCGGCCGAAGGGAATGTCGGTGACGTAAAGATTGCCCTTGCGATCGAATGACGGGCCCTCGAGGAAGCAGCCGCCATGCGGCGCGGGACGTCCAGCGGCGAGGCGCTCTGCGGAGACCTTGGTGCGGCGAAATTTTTTCGGCAGTTCGGCGAAAACGTCGGCGGTGATACGCTCGGGCGGGGCAAAGAAGCTCATGGTCTCTCTATATGGACTGGTGAACAGGTAGTGCGGGAATTGTATGCCAGAATCCGGCGAATCCCATTCTGCTTAAAGCCATGAAAAAGCCACTCGAAGTCCTGCGCCTTTATCCTGAACACGATTACACCCTGAACGGCACGCTGGCGAGCCGCGCCGGCACAGATCCGCAACGCCCGTTCATTTTTTACCGCGACCGCAGTTGGACCTGGGGCGAATTTGCGAAAACCGTTGATGGCGCTGCCCGTGTTCTCGCCGCACGCGGTATCAGCAAGGGTGACCGTGTCGGCGTCATGGCGCGCAATTGCGACGGCCATATGGTCATGCTGTTCGCGCTGGCACGGCTGGGCGCGATCATGGTGCCGGTCAATCCCGAATTCGGCGTCGAAGAAGCGAAATACGTCCTGCATCACGCCGAAGTCAGTGCGGTGGCTGCAACACAGGACACGCTGGATGTCGCGCGGCAGGCCGCCGCCGGCCTTAAAACGCCGGCGTGGTTTGTGATGCTTGATGTTTCAAGCGACGGGGTGCCACTGCTCGATGACCTGGTCATGACAGCGCCGCAAACAGCACTGCCCGGCGACATCAAGGCTGAAAGCACCTGCCTGATCGTCTACACCTCGGGCACCACCGGGTTTCCCAAGGGTGCGATGCACAGCCAGAAAAGCTTCGTGACCGGCGGCGAGGCCTTCGTGCAGCGCGTCTATCTGCAGGACGATGACCGTGTGATGATCGTGCTGCCGATGTTCCACATCAACGCGATGTTCTATTCGGTGGCCGGTACGCTGGCTGCAGGCGCGAGCATGGTGATCATCCCGAAATTTTCGGCATCGACCTTCTGGCAAACCGCAGTCGATACCGGGGCAACCCAAGTCAACATCATCGAGGCCATCGGCAGCATCCTGCGCGCAAGGCCGCGTGAGGAGTTTCGGCCCGAACACAAGATCAGCAAGGTCTATGGCGTGCGCGCCAGCATGGATGAAACGTTCAAGAACGATTTCAAGATTGCGCATCGCATTGGCGGCTACGGCATGACAGAAATTCCCGGCGTCACCTGCAATCCCTTTGAGGGGCCGCAGAAGCTCGGCAGCATGGGGCCGATCGGCCGCCATCCCGACCCCGCGCGGCCCTGGGCGCAGTGCCGCGTGGTCGATGATGAGGGCCGCGATCTGCCGGATGGCGAACCCGGTGAACTGTGGGTGAAGACGCCGATCATCATGCAGGGTTATTTCCGCGACCCCGAGCAGACGGCCAATACCTTTCAGGATGGCTGGTTCAAGACGGGCGACATGGTCAAACGCGACAGCGATGGATATTTTTATTTCATCTCGCGCATCCGCGACATCATCCGCCGCCGTGGCGAGAACATTGCCGCCGCCGAGCTGGATCGTGTGGTTGGCGAGCATCCCGCGGTGGCCGAGGCCGGAACCATTGCGGTGCCGTCGGAGATGGGCGAGGACGAGATTTTTGTGGTCTGCGCGGTCAAGCCCGGCGCAAAGGTGACAGCGCAGGAAATCGCAGACTGGTGCCGCGCGCGTCTGGCGCCGCAGAAAGTGCCGCGGTTTGTCGCCTTCGTTGACGAGCTCCCGCACACGCCAACGCACAAGATTGCCAAGGCCGCTTTGCGAGATGACAAGGCCCTGCGCGGGCGGGCGGTGGATCTGGCACCACCTGCAAAAACCCGTTAACCCCAATACCCGAACAGCGCGGCGACCGTGGTCGCCGTGCCGTTAAAGCACTCGCGCCGGTCTGAAATGGTGGTGTTTTGCCTCGCGAACCGTGGTTTCTGTCACGGTTTCGTAACATGCCGCGGTTAACTTCCTCCTTTGGCTTTAATCAGGGGAATGGTCTTGGCTTTCAATCCGGAAATCACAAAATTGCATGCTTGCGCGGGTCTCGTTGGCGCATTTTTTGGCATGTTGTCTACCCTCCATCCGGCGCATGCCGCCGCGCCGGACTATCCGTCGAAGCCGGTGCGCGTGGTCGTGCCTCTGGCGCCCGGCGGCGGCAGTGACATCGTAGCGCGGATCGCCGCGCAGGCGCTGTCTGACGCCTGGGGACAGACCATGGTCATTGACAACCGTCCCGGCGCAGGCGGCACCATAGGTGCTTCGATCGTCGCCAAGGCGCCCGCCGACGGTTACACGGCGCTGGTATCGAGTTCCACGATGGCCATCGGCCCGGCGCTGTTCAAGAAAATCGATTTCGACGTGCTCAAGGATTTTTCGCCGGTAACGCTGATCGCCGATCAGCCCAGCATTATCGCGGTGAACCCCAAGGTTTCCGCCACAAACCTCGCCGAACTGATCGCGCTGTTCAAGAAGGAGCCGGGCAAGTATGCCTTCGGATCTGCCGGCAACGGCACGGCGAGCCACCTCGCCAATGAACTGTTCAAAATGTCAGCCAAAGTCGACACGATCCATGTGCCTTACAAAAGCGCGGGACTGGCGACTACCGGCCTGCTCTCGGGTGAAATCCAGTTCATGGTCACCAACATGGCCACTGCGCTGCCGCAGGTGCGTTCCGGCAAGCTGGTCGGCGTTGCGGTGACCAGCACCAAGCGTGTAGATGCCGCGCCGTCGATTCCGACGGCCAGCGAAGCGGGGCTTTCCGGTTTTTCCTACACCACCTGGTACGGCATGCTGGTGCCTGCGGCTACTCCGCGCGGCATTGTGGATAAACTTCAGGGCGATCTGGCGCGGCAGGCGCGTGAGCCGCGCGTGGCAGAGCGTTTCAACACGCAGGGTTTGACCGTGCATGCTTCCCGTCCGGCTGAATTCCGTGCCTATCTCGCTGACGAGGTTGCACGCTGGCAGCAGGTCGTCAACGCCGCAGGTATCAGGAAAAACTGAAATCTGTTTTCGCGCGCCGCGCAAACCCTTGCGGTTCAATCCCCCCCTTCTGCGTGGCGCGCTTCTTTACGGTCTTTTCCGTCGTTCCACATGCTGTGCGGCCGGGCTTTGGCTTGTAAGCCCGGTTCCCCTTGGCTAGACTGCGATGCTCCGGCAGCAATGAATAAGAGATACGCGCCGGCTTGAGGCATCAACGCTGCCACGTCGCGGCATCCAGGAGGGGATCATCGAACGCAAGACACTGGGTCTGGCCATCATCGGCTCGGGCCGCATCGGCGGGCTGCGCGCGCAATTGGCCGCGGGACATCCGTCGGTGCGTTTTATTGCCACTTCGGACCAGGATCCCAAAAAAGCCGAAGCACTGGCGAAAAAGGTCGGTGCCGCCGTCCATTCCTCGGACAACGACGCGATCATTGCGCATCCCGAAGTCAATGCCGTCATCGTCTCCACCAGTGAAGGCGAACATCTCTCGCCGATCCTGAAAGCCCTGGAACTGGGCAAGCCGGTGCTCGTGGAAAAACCGATTGCGCTGTCAGTGGCGGACGCCGACCAGGTGATCCGCACCATCGAGAAGTCGGGCGTCGGCGTACATGTCGGTTACAGTCGTCGTTACAAGGAACGTTACCTGATCGCCAAGGAGCAACTCGTGCAGGGGCGCCTCGGCACGCTGACCGGAGGCGCAGCGCGGGTATTCAATTCGCGTTCGCAGGCGCTGGGTATGCTCCAGCGCAATTCGCATGCCACGCCGGTGGTGGATGCGCTGACCTATTATGTCGATCTGATGAATTGGTTTCACGAGGGAAACAAGCTGGTGGAAGTTTATGCGCGCGGCCAGAAGGGCGTGCTGAAGGCTGCCGGCTACGACCATGTCGAAGACATCAGTTACGCGATACTGACCTATGCCGATGGTGCGGTCATGAACCTCGGCATCAGTTACGCGCTTCCCGAAAAATATCCGGCTCTGGGCCATGCGGCCCGCGTTGAACTGGTCGGCACGGATGGTGTGATGATTCTCGATGACGATCACACCGACCAGTTGATGTACACCGAAAAGGGCATCCCGCACGTCTATCTGCCCGATCATTTCGTCAATATGGTGTTCCTGCAGAGCGGCACGCCGGGCGACTGGGCGCTTGGAGAGTTCTGGGGGCCGATTGCCAATGAAACTCGCGCCTGGCTGGACCATCTGGCGATGGGTAAGGCTTGTTCACTGGCAACGCCGCGCGAAGCCCGCCTCAATCTCGAAGTGACTCTGGCGATCGAACATTCGATGGCCACCGGGCGCGCGGTGACTCTGCCGCTCGCACAATAAAAATCAGCAAGGAAACAAGATGAACAAGATTTACGCAGTACTGGCGGCCCTCTGTGCCATGGCGGGTGTGGTTCATGCCGCCGATACCACCTATCCTTCGCGTCCCATCCGCATGATCGTGGCTTACCCGCCGGGCGGCGGCACCGACCAGGTCGGACGTGTGATGGCCGACCAGCTGTCACAGACTCTCGGGCAGAACGTGGTGGTCGACAATCGCGGCGGCGCCACCGGCAACATTGGCACTGAACTTGCTGCACGCGCCTTGCCCGACGGTTACACGCTGCTGATGGGCAATGTCGCGCCCAACGCCGTCAATGTCAGCTTGTTCAAGAAACTTCCATTTGATCCGGTGAAGGATTTCTCGCCGGTGAGCCTGGTGGCGATCACGCCGAACATTCTGGTTGCGCATCCATCCATTCCGGTGAAGACCATCAAGGAATTGATCGCCTTTGCCAAGGCTAAACCGGGCACACTGAATTTTCCTTCGGCCGGCGTCGGCAGCTCCTCGCATCTCGCCGGTGAACTGCTGAAGTCGCTGGCCGGTATCAGCATGGTGCATGTGCCTTTCAAGGGCGGGGGTCCGGCGCTGATTGCGGTGATCGCCGGCGAAGTGCAGATCATGTTCGCGACGATGCCGGCGGCAATGCCGCATGTGAAGTCGGGGAAGGTGAAACCGGTGGCGGTGACTACGGCGAAACGTTCGAAGGCAATGCCCGAGCTGCCGACGATTGCGGAGTCGGGCGTCAAGGGTTATGACGCATCAACCTGGTACGGCCTGCTCGCACCCGCACGTACGCCGGAGGCCATCATCACGAGACTGCACGGCGATACCGTGAAAATTCTTGCCGGTCCGACGCGACAACGCCTGGAAGCGCAGGGTTTTGAGCCGGATGGCGGCACGCCTGCGGAATTCGCCAGCTACATCAAGTCCGAAATCACCAAGTGGGCCAAGGTCATCAAGGACGCAGGCATTCCCGCTGAATAAAAAGTCCGCAACAGTACTGTCGTAAACCCCAATATCGCGAGGAGAGGCAATGAAATCCGGATTCCTGTACTTCCCTGAAAATTTCATGTGGTCACAGGGCATGATGATTGCCATCGAGATGGCGCGCTGGGGCGGGGCGGCGATGAGCGAGGTGGACCGCGTCGGCCGGCGTCTCAAGGACAAGGTTGGCGACAACGAGGCCTGGGGTGCGGAGTGGGAAAAGGAAGCGCAGCGCATTGAAGCGATGGGCGATGGCGCCAAAGCCGCGGGCTGGAAGCTTTCGGCTGCAGGCCACTATATGCGTGCGGCCACCTACTATTTCATCGGCGAGCGTTTTGTCGGTCTCGGTCCGAAAAAGATCGAACTCTACGAGAACTGCCTGCGCTGCTTCCGTGCCGGCATCAAGGATCGTTTTCCGAACATCGAACGTGTCGAAGTGCCGTACCAGCATGAAGGCAAAGCGACGACGCTGCCGGCCTGGTACATGAAAGCGCCGGGCGACGGTCCCAAGCCCACAGTCGTGTTTTTTGACGGGCTGGACAGCACCAAGGAACTATCGATCCTGTTCGGCGGCGTCGAACTGGCGCTGCGCGGCATCAACACCATGGCCATCGACGGGCCGGGGCAGGGGGAGGCGCTGCGCCTGCAGAACATTCCCAGCCGTCCCGACTACGAAGTACCGGGCGCTGCAGCCTATGACTATGTGGCCTCGCGCAAGGACGTCGATCCCAAACGCGTGGCCATCATGGCTTACAGCATGGGCGGTTATTACGCGCCGCGTGTCGCCGCCTTCGAAAAACGTTACGCCGCGTGTATTGCCTGGGGCGGCCACTACGACTATCACGCGACCTGGATCACCCGCCGCAAGATTCTCGAGTCGGGCGGAACCAAGGTTTCTGCACCGCATTTCCAGTTGGCCTGGGTCATGGGCATGCCGGACATGGATTCGGCGATGAAAAAATGCGAGGCCTACAAACTCGAAGGCGTGGCGAACAAGATCACCTGCCCCTTCCTGGTGACCCACGGTGAGGAAGATTCCATTTCACCGGTAGCCAATGCACAACTGCTTTACGATGCGGTCAGTTCAAAAAAGAAGACGCTGAAGATCTTTACGGCAGAAGAAGGCGGCGCGGAACATTGCCAGGGCGACAACCGTTTCCTCGGTGCGACGTACGTGGCTGACTGGATCGCCGAAAACCTTTAACGCGGATGTTGTCTGTCCGCGATTTTCCGGAGGAGGGCATCATGGCAGATGGCAATCGTAGTTCTTGTGCAGTGCTGGTCATGCTTGGTTTTATCGCGTGTGCAGTC
Source organism: Bordetella parapertussis (assembly GCA_945862135.1). Lineage (GTDB taxonomy): Bacteria > Pseudomonadota > Gammaproteobacteria > Burkholderiales > SG8-41. Next base: position 677 of record CAMAYE010000109.1, on the reverse strand, counting down.
CCGGCCGTGCAGGCACAACCGTTTCCGGCCAAACCGGTACGGATAGTCGTGCCTTACCCGCCGGGCGGTCCGCTCGACGACGTCGCGCGTGCCCTGGGGCAGAAACTGTCGCCGGTGTGGGGACAACAGGTGCTGGTCGACAATCGCAGCGGCGCCGGCGGCAGCATCGGCGCTGATGTGGTGGCGAAGTCGCCGCCCGACGGTTACACGATGGTGCTGGCCAATTCCGGCCCGATGACCATCAACGTGTCTTTGCGCAAGGACCTGCCGTACAACCCGCAAAAGGATTTTGCACCCGTCACGCAGATCATCAGCGGGCCGATGGTTCTGGTGGTGCATCCTTCGGTGCCGGTGAAGTCGGTGAAGGAGTTGATTGCGCTGGCACGTGCTCATCCCGGAAAACTCAACTACGCTTCGGCCGGCGTCGGCAACCTGCAGCACCTCGGCATGGAGCACCTGCAGGCGCTGGCGAAGGTCAAGATGAACCATGTGCCGTACAAGGGTGCAGCACCGGCCTTCATCGACACGCTGAGCGGACGCATCGACCTGCAGTTCGCCAACATCGTCGGCGTGTTGCCGCATGTGGAAAACAAGCGCGTGCGGGCGATTGCCATTTCATCGGCACGCGGCGCTTCGGTGTTGCCGGATGTGCCCGGTGTGGCGGCCACGCTGCCGGC
>CAMAYE010000108.1 GCA_945862135.1 Bordetella parapertussis | reverse complement strand
ACATCCTCGGCGTGAACCATTTCCTTCAGCTTGTCGACATCGACCTCCTCGACATCCTCCTCGCGTGAGGGCCAGTAACCCTGGCGGATGCAGACAATGCAGCGCACAATCTCGACTATCCCCTGAGCCAGCAGGAACAGGCCAGCCAGCGGTATGACCGTTTTAAACGGGTACACAGGCGGTCCGTCCGCAGTGATATTGGAATGCTCGTTGATCGCCCAGGATTCGGCTGCGTAGAAGTAACCGGCGTAGGTCAGCGCAACAACGCCGGGAATAAAAAAGAGGAAGTACAGGATCAGGTCCAGAGTCGCCTGCGTACGCGGCTCAAAAAAACCGTAGAGCACGTCGCCGCGCACATGGCCGTTTTTCGACAGCGTATAGGCGCCGGACATCATGAACAGCGTGCCATAAAGCATGATCATGCCGTCAAAAGCCCAGGCATGAGGCGCGTCGAGCACGTAACGGGAAAATACTTCCCATGAAATCAGAAGCGTCAATCCGACGATCAGCCACGAGAATGTGTGGCCAACAAAAGTGCTGACCTTGTCGATGAACAGCAGGAGTTTTTGCATGGCTTGGCGCTCGATATCTGTTGTTACAGGCGGTTACCCATAAACACCGGGGCGGGATTCAAAAAAAACACCATCCGGAACGACCGGATGGTGTTTGTACTGGCATGAAGCACTATGGGATCAGGACTTCTTCGCCGGCGCCGCCTTCTTGGCGAAGTAATGGTTGTAAGCCATGCGGCGGTTGACGTTGGTATCCAGATCCCAACGCACGGCGCGCTCCGCAAACTTCCGCTGCGACTGCTCGATCTCACGGAACAGCGCGTTGTCCTTGCGCTTGGCTGCTGCAGCATCGTATCCGGTGAGTTGCGCCTGCAACACCGCATCCGGGGTCTTGTAGAACTTGACGCCCTGCTTCTGCTGCATCTCGATGTAATCCTGGGAATAGCGGTGCACCGCTTTCCAGGACATGTCGGAGGACGCGGCCTCGACAGCGTTCTCGATAATCGCCTTCATCTTCGCCGGCAGCGCATCGAACTTGCCCTTGTTGAACATGATCTCGAACTGCTCGGCGTTCTGGTGGAAGCTTTGCAGCATGCAGACCTTGGACACATCGGGAAAACCGAGCAGACGGTCGGACGAGGCGTTGTTGAATTCCGCCGCGTCAAGGAGGCCGCGATCCATCGCCGGCACGATCTCGCCGCCAGGCAGCGCGTTGACTGCAGCACCCATCGCAGTAAACACGTCAATCGAAATACCCACGGTGCGGAACTTCAGGCCTTTCATGTCCTGCACCTTGGTGATCGGCTTCTTGAACCAGCCCAGCGGCTGCGTCGGCATCGGGCCGTACGGAAACGACACCACATTGGCGCCGATCGAAGCGTACAACTTTGCGAGCAATTCCTTGCCGCCGCCGTATTTGTGCCAGGCCAACAGCGTATTGGCGTCCATGCCATAAGCAGGCCCCGAACCCCACAACGCCAGGGCATTCTGTTTGCCGTAGTGATAGACCAGCACGCCATGGCCACCGTCAAGCGTGCCTTTGGACACCGCATCAAGCAACTGGAACGGCGGAACCACTGCGCCGGCGGGTAGCACCTCGATCTTGAGTTCGCCGCCGGTCATGTCGTTCACCTTCTTGGCGAAGTCCAGCGCGTATTCGTGGAAGATGTCCTTTGCCGGCCAGGTGCTTTGCCACCGCATCGTAATCGGACCGGCCTGGGCCTTGGAGATCATCGGGAAACCGGCCACGGCCGCACCAGCGGCGACCGAAGCACCGGTCAGGAATTTGCGACGGGTCGGGCTTGCTTCAGCAGCCTTAATATCCTGTTTCTTAACCATATACTCCTCCAGATTACAGTGACAGCAGGGAACCGCAACAGGCGGGGCAAGCGAGTTTTTTTATTGAAAACTTTTGCTCGCGCCCATTACGACATTTTGGGAGAACAACGACTTGCACTCTTGTTATTCGTGCCCGCTTAAAAACCATTTCGGGTGACAGGCATCCTAGCGCCCGCCCCTCCCAAAATCAAGCGAGCCACCCTTGCAACAATCGAAAACTTACAAAAGGCTGACAGCGTTTATTACATAATGAAATGAGAAAACAAGTCAGGGGGGCAGCCGCAGGTGAGCCTCCCCGGTCGTCCGGTAAATCAGCCCATGACGCACCAGCCATTTTTCACCTTCCACCGCGATCAACACAACCACCGCGCAGCCCGCGCAAAGCCCCAATTCCAATGCAGACAATGGCGCGGTATCGAAAATGCGATTGAGCGCGGGGGTGTAAATCAGCAACAGTTGAAGTGCGACACTGACCGCCACCGTAATAACCAGCGGCCGGTTCGAGAACAAGCCGATCGTCAAAAGGGATTCGCGATCGGAGCGGATCGCCATGACATGCGCAAGCTGTGCAAAGGTCAGTGCGGTAAACACCATCGTCTGCCAATTCGCCTCCTTCGTGGCTATTCCCCAGTACTGTAGGCCAAGCACCAAACCGCCCATCAACGCGCCCACCCACAGGATGTGCTGCCACATACCGTGCGCGAACAGGCTTTCGCCGGGGAGGCGCGGAGGACGCCGCATGATGCCGGGCTCCGCCGGTTCAGCCGTCAACGCCAGACCCGGCAGACCATCGGTCACCAGATTCACCCAAAGGATGTGCAGCGGCAACAGCGGCAGCGGCAAGCCAAGGAAAGGCGCCAGAAAAATCAGCAGCACTTCAGCCGAGTTCGTAGTCAGCACATATTTGATGAAGCGGCGGATGTTGTCATAAATGCGCCGGCCGCCGCGCACAGCAGCAACAATGGTTGCAAAATTATCATCGAGCAGCACCATGTCCGATGCTTCTCGGGCGACGTCGGTGCCCCCCCGTCCCATCGCGACCCCGATATCCGCGCGTTTCAGCGCCGGTGCATCGTTGACACCGTCCCCGGTCATCGCCACGAACTGACCACGCGACTGCAGCGCTTCCACCACGCGTATTTTCTGGGCGGGATCGACACGCGCATAAACACGCGCCTGCAACACCCTCGACGCCAGCACCGCATCATCCATCGTCGCCAGTTCCCGACCGGTGATCACAACATCATCGTCGCCGGCAATGCCCAGCCGTCGTGCAATCGCCCGCGCTGTGGCCGGATGATCGCCGGTGATCATCACCGGCGTGATGCCGGCGCTTCGACATATTTCCACAGCAGACGCCGCCTCGGCCCTCGGGGGATCGATCAGACCCACCAGACCGATGAACACCAGCCCGGTCTCAGCAGCATCGGCATCATTCAGATCCGGGATGTTGTCCCAGCGACGGCAGGCAACGGCAAGAACACGCAACCCGTCGGCCGCCATTGCCGCAGCCGCACTCTCCATTGCGGCACGATCAATTGCCATCTCCCCCTCTTCGGCCATCATCTTCGTACAGAGCGGCAATACGGTCTCGGGGGCACCCTTGGTATAAGCCGATATGCCGCCGACTGCCGCATGAAAAGTCGTCATGCGCATGCGCGTCGAATCAAACGGCAACTCCGCACGGCGCGGCGCATCACGCTCGAGGATTTCACGTGAAAATCCGGCGCGCTTTGCGGCAACATGCAGCGCCACTTCGGTCGGGTCACCCGTCACATCGCCTGCACCGCCGCCCGTGGCGTCGTTGCACAGCGCGATGGCCGTGAACAACTGCTCGGCCACACGGCCCGCAGCCTGCTCAGGAGCAAGCACCTTGCCGTCCAGAAGACAGTACTCGACACGCATCCGGTTCTCGGTCAGGGTGCCGGTTTTATCAGAACAGATATAAGTAATGGATCCCAGCGTCTCGACGCTGGGCAGTCGCCGCATCAATGCCTGGTGTTCAACCAGCCGGTATGCCCCGAGCGCGAGGGCGATCGTCACTACAGCCGGCAATGCCTCGGGTATCGCGGCAACGGCCAAACTTACCGCCGTGAGCAGCATCAGCAGCGGTGGCTCACCTCGCGCCATACCGGATGCAAAAATCACTGCACAAATGAGCAACACAAAAATTGCCAGTCGCTGCCCGAAAAACGCCAGCCGTTTCTGCAGCGGCGTCTTGGAATCCCCGCTGGCCGCAAGGAGCGCTGCAATGTGGCCCAGCTGGGTCTGCATTCCGGTGGCGACAACAATGCCGCTGGCGCGACCATAGGTGATGATGGTGCCCTTGTAGGCCATGTTGCGACGGTCACCGAGAGATGCATCCGCTTCGGCAAGCATTGCGGCGTCCTTGTCCACCGGCACCGACTCGCCGGTCAACGTCGCTTCGTCTGCGCGCATGCGTACGGCCTCTATCAGGCGCAGATCCGCAGGCACCATATTGCCCGCCTCCATCAATACCAGATCACCGGGCACCAGTGCGCTGGCCGCAATCGTTTCGCGATTGCCGTCGCGAATCACCGTAGCCGTGGGCGCCGCAATGCGTTGCAGGGCGGCCATCGCCCGCTCGGCGCGGTATTCCTGGGTAAATCCGATGATGGCGTTGAGCAGCAGGATGGCAATGATCGCCAGCGTATCGGCCATGTCACCAATGACCCCCGATAACACCGCAGCCGCCATCAACACCAGAATCATGAAATCGGAAAATTGATCAATCAGGATGCCCAGCGGGCCGCGCCGACGGCCCTGTTGCAACAGGTTGGCGCCGTATTGTTCGAAACGGTGCGCAACCTCGGAAGGAGTCAGGCCGCGCCTTGCATCGCTGCCGAGCACCGAAACAACGGACACGGCACTCTCACCGTGCCAATTCCTCGATAGGATCGGCGGCGGCAAAAAGTCGTCAGTATGGGAATCCGGTTCGCGGCTCATGGCCCTATGCTATTCGCCAGGACAGCATGCCGCTTGATTCAGATCAAAATGCGACGCCTTCAGGGCATCAACAACACATGCACGCGATAGGGACCATGGGCACCCAGTGTCACCGTCTGCTCGATATCGGCGGTTCGAGAAGGGCCGGAAATGAAATTCACAGCCCGCGGCATACCGCCGATCTCTTGACGCAACAAGTCCCACGCGTCTTCCATGCCTGCAAGAATGCGGCTGCGCGACACCACGGCGATATGCGTTTCAGGCAGCAGGCTTGTAGTTGCCGGTGTGTCCTGTCCCGAACACATCATCAGCGTACCGGTTTCGGCGATCGCGCAAAACGCTCCAGTAATTCCGACCAGATCGGTATCCCGAGCTGGACGCGCATCAATCTGCAGGCCCTGGCCCGCCCAGTCGAGCATGGCGAATTCCGGCCAGCACACTGCGGATTTCGATAATTGTTTTTCTGCCAGATACCGCGTAACCGCCGCCGGCAACTCTTGCAACGAAGCCAGATCCTCGACGCTGGTGGTCAGATTCAGCGCCCGGTCGCGAAACCGCGCCACCAGATCGGCATCGACAAAAGGACGCGGGCTTTGCGGATGCGCGGCTATGTATTGCGTAACCAGCTCCCTTTCCGCATTGCGCGGCGTCACCGCCTTGCCCTGGCGGGTGCGGATGCGGGCGAGAATGTTGGCGCGAGCGGACATCAGCCCAGCGTCGGCATATTGAAGCCGGTCGGCAGCGCCTTGTCGTCGGGCCAGCGTGTCGTAACCACCTTGCCGCGGGTATAAAAACGCACGCCTTCCGGACCATGCACATGCTGATCGCCGAACAGCGAGTTGCGCCAGCCGCCGAAGGAATAAAACGCAATCGGCACCGGGATCGGCACATTGATTCCCACCATGCCGACTTCGATCTCGCGTTCAAAACGCCGTGCCGCGCCGCCGGAACGCGTGAACACCGCCGTGCCGTTGGCAAAGGGATTGGCATTGATCATCGCAATCGCGTCGTCCAGCGATTTCACCCGCAACACCACCAGCACCGGTCCGAAAATTTCATCTCGATAGATGCTCATGTCGGTGCGCACCTGGTCAAACAGGGTGGCGCCGATGAAAAAACCGTCCTCATGGCCCGGCACCTTGTGGCCGCGCCCGTCCAGCACCAGCTTCGCACCGGCGGCAACCCCCTGATCGACATATCCGGAAATCTTGTCGCGATGAACCCGGCTGATTACCGGCCCCATATCCGTGCCCTTGTCGTGGCCGGAACCGATTTTGAGTTTCCCGGCCGCCGCCTTGAGCTTGGCGACCAGTGAATCGGCAACTTCTTCCACCGCCACTACTGCGGATATCGCCATGCAGCGTTCACCGGCCGAACCATAAGCAGCGCCGATCAAGGCATCGGCCGCGAAATCCAGATCGGCATCGGCCAGCACCACCGCGTGATTCTTCGCACCGCCCAGCGCCTGCACGCGTTTGCCTTCCTGCGCGCAGGTTTCATAAATGTATTTGGCAATGGGCGTCGAACCGACAAAGGAAACGGCCTTCACATCCGAGTGGTGCAGCAGCGAATCCACCGCCTCCTTGTCGCCATGTACCACATTGAGCACGCCGTCTGGCAAACCGGCTTCCCGCAGCAGTTCCGCCATCCGCATTGACGCGGAAGGCACTTTCTCCGAAGGCTTGAGCACAAAAGTATTGCCGCAGGCGATAGCCACCGGAAACATCCACAGCGGCACCATCACCGGGAAGTTAAAAGGCGTGATGCCCGCACACACGCCCAACGGCTGACGCAGTGAATGGGTATCAACACCGGTGCCGACATCGGGGCTGTGCTCACCCTTGAGCAGTTGCGGAATGCCGGTCACAAACTCGACCACTTCAATGCCGCGCTGCACCGACCCCATCGCATCGGGCAGGGTTTTGCCGTGCTCATCAGTCACTAGTCGCGCCAATTCCTCCTGGTGCGCCACCAGCAGTTCGCGGAACTTCATCAGGATGCGGGCGCGGCGCAGCGGCGGCGTGTCGCGCCACGCCGGAAACGCACGTTTCGCCGACGCCACTGCAGTTTCGATATCCTGATGATTGGCCAGCGGTACGCGGCGCGTCACCTTGCCGGTTGCCGGATTGGTGACTTCGGCACTGCGCGTCGATGTTGCGGCGACTGTCTTGCCGTCTATCCACAACGGTACTGTGACGATGATTTGATTGTCGTTGGGTTTGTTCATGATGTTCTCGTTAAAAACCTAAAATCTTTTTAGCCACGTAGGCTACGCTTTTGAACTTGCTTCCCTGTACATCTCCCGGAACGTCCTGCCTTCTGGCGCCGGAAAATCGCGACGATCCGTCCAGCCACCAGCGAAAGGCAGACTGCGAATCATGCCACGCTCATCCGCAGCCGATTTCAGCAACCGCGCCTGTATGCGCATCGCCGCCGCATACAGCGCGGGGTGCTGTGCCAGCCAGCCCCAGAGCCGCAGCACCGCAACTTCATACCAGGGTTTCAATCCCTGCTCGAACTGGCGCTCGCGCAGCTTGCGCAGCAACTCGGGCAGCGGAATTTTCACCGGGCAGGCGACATGGCACTGCCCGCACAACGTCGCCGCGTTGGGGAGGTCGCGGGCATTTTCGAGACCGACATAGGTCGGCGTCAGTATCGAACCCATCGGCCCGGGATACACCCAGCCGTAGGCGTGACCACCCACGCTCTGATACACCGGGCAGTGGTTCATGCAGGCGCCGCAGCGGATGCAACGCAGCATCTCCTGCATGTCGCCACCAATCAATTTGGTGCGGCCGGCGTCAACCAGGATCACGTGAAAATGTTCGGGGCCGTCGCGGTCGCCTTCGCGGCGCGGACCGGTAGTCACCGAGATGTAATTGGTGATGCTCTGGCCAGTGCCGTGCCGCGGCAGCAGCCGCAGCAGCGTAGTCACGTCTTCCAGCGTCGGCACGACTTTCTCGATGCCGGTAATCGCGACATGCACCCGCGGCAACGTCGTCACCAGCCGCCCGTTACCCTCGTTGGTGACTATCAGCGACGACCCGGTCTCTGCAATGATGAAATTCGCACCCGAAACGCCCATGTCCGCCGACAGAAAATGCGGCCGTAGCTTTTCACGCGCCTCGCGGCACAACGCGGGGATGTCGGTCAGCCGCGGCGCATTGTGTTTTTCGGCAAACAGGTCCGAGACCTCATCGCGGGTCTTGTGTACCACCGGTGCGACAATGTGCGACGGCGGCTCCTGCGCCAGTTGCAGGATGTATTCACCGAGATCGGTTTCGACAACTTCAAGACCGGCGCCGATCAGCGCATCGTTGAGTCCGCACTCCTCAGTAACCATCGACTTTGATTTGATGATCTTGCGCACGCCGTGCTGCGCGGCGATCTCGCGCACGATGCGATTCACGTCCTCATGGGTCTCGGCCCAGTGCACCACCGTGCCACGCGCCGTGGCATTACGCTCGAAGGTATCCAGGTAGATGTCCAGATTGACCAGCGCCCGGTCGCGGATCTCCGCGGCGGCATCACGGATCTCCGGAAAATTGTCGAGTTCGGTAATCCGGTCTGCCCGGCCTTTGACAAAGTTTCCCTGCAGCTTCTTCAAGGCTGTCTGCAGTTTGACGTCGGCCAGCTTTTCGCCGACGCGCGCCTTGAAGTGCATGGAGGTGACTTGCATGGGCCGTAGTATATCGCCCGGCCCACCCCTGACAAACGCCAGTAAAAATACCCCGGACTAATTTTTCCGGGGTGCGGACGCTTTAGAACAGCACTTCGTCGCCGTTGTTGCGTAGCACCCGCCTTGCAAAATAATGGAATGTCGCGCCGATGTAGCTCGGCTTCAGCCGGTAATCATGCGCCTCCTTCGCCGCCTCGGGTTTCAGCGGTTTGATCTCCCCGACCGCGCGGGCCGCCAGTTGCATGCGCGCGGTCCGCTCGAAAAATAATCCCAGGACCGCGGTTTCCTCCATCGTCGCGCAGGCGCAAAGCTGGCCATGGTGTGCGAGCAAAATCGCGCGCTTTTCCCCGAGCGCGTTGAGGATCAGCTCTCCCTCTTCGTCACCGATCGGCGGTCCCGGCCATTCGGCGAGATAGGCACAGTCATCGTAAAACATCGAGGTGTCCATATGCGAAACCTTGAGTGGCTCGCCGATGATCGACAAAGCCGAACAGGCTGGCGGATGCGTGTGGATGATTGCGTTGACGTTGGGGCGATGCCGGTAAATCCACAGGTGGAAACGGTTCGACGGGTTGACCATTCCGCCGCCCTCGAGAATGTTGAGGTCATCATCGACCAGAACGATGTTGCTGGCACAGGCCTCGTCAAAACCAAGCCCGAAACTGAGCATCCAGTAGGTGCCGGGCTTTTCGCCTCTGGCGGTAATTTGCCCCGCCAGCGCCGACTCATGCCCGTCCGCCCACAGCATGCGGCACGACAGTGCCATTTTCTGGCGAATGTTCCACTCGGGGCGCAGCAGGTGCTTGCCCATCTGTTCGGTGGTCTTGGCGTGATATTCCTCTTTGGTTCTTACGATAGCCATGCGGTTCTCCAGAGGTTGACGATACATGCATCAGTCGACGCGCGCGCCGGCTTCCTTAGCCGTGCGACTCCACTTCGCCATTTCCTTTCGAATATAGTCGTCGAGCTCCTTTGGCGTACTGCCCACGACTTCTGTGCCCAATTCCTGGAATTTTTTCCTGACGTCAGCCTGCCTTAGTATCTTCACGATCTCAGTATTGAGCTTAGTCACTATGGCTGATGAGGTTCCTGCTGGTGCGTAGAAACCGTACCAGTTTTCAGCCACTATGTCTGGAAATCCGAGTTCAGCCACTGTAGGCAGATCTGGCATCACTGAGGATCGCTTTGCACTGGTCACCGCGAGCGGGCGGATTCGGCCCGCCTGCATATGGGGAAACATCGCCAGCATCGTCTCGAAGGCAAGAGAAATCTGACCGCCGGCCAGTGCCGCGATTACCGGCCCGCCGCCCTTGAAAGGTACATGAACCAGATCAATACCAGCCTGGTGCTTGAACAGTTCGCCGGTCAGGTGAAACACAGTACCGTTTCCGGCAGATCCAAAATTCAGCTCCCCCGGGCGTGACTTGGCCAGCGCAATAAGTTCTTTCACCGATTTGACGGGGACCGAAGGATGTCCAGCCAGCACAATCGTAGCCGAGGCCGCCAGCGTGATAGATGAAAACTGCTTTACTGTGTCATAAGGCAGTTTCGGGGAGATGCTGGGATTGATAACGTGACTGGTTGGCACCATCAGCAGGGTATGCCCGTCCGGAGCAGCCTTGGCCACGACATCGGTACCAATCGTGCCGCCAGCGCCACCCCGGTTATCGACCACCACCTGCTGCCCCAGACTGTTGGCAAGATTTTGCGCCACCACACGACCGATGATGTCTGTCCCGCCTCCGGGCGGATAGGGCACGACCAGACGCACCGCACGATCAGGATAACCCTGCGCAAAACCGGCGCCGCAATTTGCAAAGACCAATCCGAGAACAATGACCACCCGCAAAAAAGTGATTTTCATGATGCACTCCTGGTTATGTGAATCGGCTCCACCCACTCACATCACCGCAGGACGGCAATCCGCAACAAACCGGAAGCGCCGCCGCCGAGGCATCAGGCTTGGTATCCATATACCGTAAACCGGATAGGGGCACAGTCCGGTGAAAGCAACATTCAAGCCAATCGCCAGGGCGCCGCTGCTGGACGAAGTTGTGAAGCAGCGGCGCGCAATGATCAAGACGGCGCACCGGCTCCGGGCAGCCGGATTCCCGAACGCACACATTGCAAACAGCCCTGCGTCTCGAGCACCACGTGCGAGAGGCTTACCGCGTGCTCGCATCGAAGAGCCCGGTCAAGCTGCGAACACATCACCGATGCGCAGCTTGCTGAAATCCGATCGCTGCACGAACGGATGATTGCGCACTGTCGGAAACACAACAAACCCGGCTTCTTCAAACTGAATCAGGAAATCCACGAACGCATTATGCGGAGCTCGGTCAATCCGATATTGATCCGCATGCATGAAGGCCTGAGCGGGCGCATGCGCCGGGCGCAATACATGAACCTGAACAACAAAACGCAGTGGCGCGAATTGGTAAAAGAGCGCGAGTCAATCATGGTCGCACTTGCAGCCCGGCGCAAAATGAACCGGCACGACTCCTCCGCGTAAAGCTGCGCGGGAAACGGAGAAACTCAAGAGGGTGCTGGCTGTACAGGCACCGGAACCCTGAAGCCGGAAATCCGGTCAGTAAAGTCCGCCTTGCCCTGAACCGGTGCGAGCGCGATACGGAACCAGGCATTGCGGCAACTCTTCCCGGGAATGCCAGCCGCTCTCTGGTACGTATTTTGCGAGAATACGCATTATGAAAATCATGCTGTTCGACGAAACCCCGGAGCGTTCCCTGTTCCTGCGTATGACGCTGGAACGGCTGGGCCACGAAATCGTCGCCGAAGTCTCTGATTCCGGACGACTTTATGACGCTGTCCGCAGCCATGCCCCGGACGCCATCATTATTGATACC
>CAMAYE010000107.1 GCA_945862135.1 Bordetella parapertussis | reverse complement strand
AACGACGGGGTGGTCGTTTACCTGACCTCGGGCCAGCGCCTGATCAGTGCGCGTGCAGGGGACATTATCGACCAGACTTACAGCGTTGATCGCATTGATGCATCAACTGTTTACCTTCGTTATATCCCGCTCGACACCCCGCAGAATCTTGCTGCGGGCAAATGAAAGACAAGAACATGAAAGTCAATTACACATTAACCTTTGCCCTGCTGGCAGTTGCTCTGCTCGGCGGCTGCGCAGCGGAACGCCTATACAAGGACGGGACTTCACAAATTGAAAGTGGCCAGTTCGAGGACGGCCTCGAGTCCCTGCGTCTGGCAATGAAAGAATCGCCCTCCGACAACCAGTATCGGTCAGCGTTCCGCCGCCAGCGTGACGCCATCATGAACACCTTGCTGGAGGCTGCCGAAAAAGCCCGGCGAGACGGTCGTTTCAATGATGCCGATGCCCTCGTACGGCGCAGTCGCGGAATCGACAATAACAATTCACGTATCGCACCTGTGGCAGAAAATATCGCGCGTGATCGGCAACTCTCCGCACAACTTCGGGAGGCGGAAAAGCTTACCGCCGCCGGAAAATGGCAAGACGCCGAAGCACTGCTCAGAAAAATCACCCTGCTCAATCCCGAAATCAAAGGCGTTGCCGATCTTCGCCGCAAAATTGACAGTCAGCGCATGGCCTACGGAACATCCATACCGGTGCTGAAAGCGCGCCAAGAACGTCCGGTAACACTTCATTTCCGAGATACCGGCCTGCGTACCGTGCTCGAGGCGTTGTCTCGGGACACCGGCATCAACTTCATTCTCGACAAGGACGTACGCGCCGACACCCGGGTAACGATTTTCGTGCAACAAGTCCGCGTCGAAGACGCCATCGACCTGATCCTGATCCCGGCACAACTCGAAAAGAAGATCATTTCCGAAAACACCATCATGATTTATCCGGCAACCCAGGCCAAAAACAAGGAATATCAGGACCTGCTGTTGCGAAGCTTCTATATCCAGAATGCCGACCTCAAGCAGACCATGGGTATGCTGAAAACCATGCTCAAGGTCAAAGACATCTTTATCGACGAGCGCGTCAATCTGCTGGTTCTGCGTGACACCCCTGACGTCATCCGCATGGCAGAAAAACTGATTGCCGCGCACGACGTTCCTGAACCGGAAGTCATGCTGGAGGTAGAAATTCTGGAAATCAGCCGCATCCGAGACACCAATATCGGCGCTCGCTATCCGGATTCTTTGCAGATCATCAACGGCGACCTCGTCAATAAACTCAATTCCAACATCAACATCAACCTCAAGGACCAGGAGGGACGCAGCAATCTGCTGTCGAATCCGCGCATCCGTGTCAAGAACCGGCAGAAAGCCAAAGTGCAGATCGGTGAACGCGTGCCTGTCATCAGCTCCACGACGACCCCCACAACCGGCGGCACCACCGTGGCCTTGGTATCGCAGCAGATCACCTACCTGGACATCGGTCTGAAGCTGGACGTTGAGCCTACTGTCAACATGGATGACACCGTGTCGATCAAGCTGGCGCTTGAAGTCAATACGCTGGGTGAAAAAGTCGAAACCCAGACGGGCGCCGTTGCATATCGCGTTGGCACCCGTACCACCAACACCGTACTCGAACTGAAAGACGGCGAAACCCAGGTCCTGTCGGGGCTGATTCGAGACGACGATCGCCGCACCGCCAACCGCTTGCCGGTGGTCGGTGAATTCCCGATCCTGGACCGGCTGTTCGGCACGGTTGCCACCAATGGCGACAAAACCGAAATCGTGATGTCGATCACACCGCGCCTGATCCGCACTGTAAAACGCGCCGATGTGACAGATCAGGAATCCTGGTCCGGTACTGAAAGCGCCTTCCGTACTCGGCCTCTGATCGCCAAACCTGTTCCACCGGAGACCAGGCCGGAAGCCAAGCCGGCAGTTGTTGCACCCCGGCCGGTGCAGCCCTTTAATCCCAACGCCCCCGCAGGCGCAATCACCACGCCGCCGCAGGCTATGAGCCAGCCACTGCCGCCGTCCGACCACAGGGGTTTGCCCGCAGGCCCGGCAGTGGGTGCCCAGGCGATTACCGCAGCGCCCTTGCCTGCGTTACCGGCAGTTGCCATCAATCCGGCGGCGGCTGCCGCCTCGACCAACAGTTCCTTTGGCATCAGCTGGCTGGGTGCAGCCTCGGCAAAGGCTGGACAGGAAGTCTCCGTGGTGCTGAACCTGCGTAGTTCATTGCCGGTATCCAGCGCGGCCTTCCAGTTGCAATTTGATCCTGCCGCAATCGAAATTCTCGGCGTCGAGGAAGGCCTGATGATGCGTCAGGACAGCCAGCCGACCACATTCAATCAAACCGTTGATCCGGCCGGCCGGATTTACGGCGGCGTCTCCCGCACAAGCGGAAAACCCGTCAACGGCAACGGCGCGCTGGCCATCATCCGGCTTCGCGCCAAACCCGGTGCGAAGACCATTACGCTACAGCCTCTTACCGTTTCGCCGATCAGCGCTGACGGTCGCGTCATCGTGCTGCCTTCAATACCGGCCTTCCAGGCTGCAGTCAGCCAATGATGCCGCGCCCCGTAAGAGGTTTCACGCTGATTGAGCTGATGATTTCACTCGCCTGCGTTGCACTGATTGCCAGCATTGGAATGCCTTATGCCGAGCTGATGATGCAAAGGCACAAGGAGGCGGAGCTGCGCTCGGCATTGCGCGAGATCCGCAGCGCGCTGGACGCCCACCACAAAGCGGCCGAAGAGGGGCGCATTACACGGGAAGCAGGCGACTCTGGCTATCCGAAAACCCTAGAGAGTCTCGCCAGCGGCGTTCAGGACGCAAGTAATCCCGAGGGAGGAATGATTTATTTTCTTCGGCGCATCCCGCGGGATCCCTTCGACAACGACCCTGCAAGGGAACCTGCGGCGACCTGGGGCAAGCGCAGTTATGCCAGCTCACCGAGCTCACCCAGCGAGGGCAAGGACGTATTCGACGTTTACTCGCGCTCCACGGCCATGGGACTGAACGGAGTAGCTTATCGTGAGTGGTAAAAATCAATCCGGCTTCACGCTGGTTGAACTTCTGGTAGTGATGGCCATCATCGCGCTACTGGTCAGTATCGCAGCACCACGCTATTTCCACAGCGTTGACAAGGCGCGGGAAGCCAGCCTGCGCGCCAACCTCGCGGTGATGCGCGATTCGATTGACAAATATTATTCCGATAATGGACGCTACCCGGCTCAGCTGCAGGATCTGGTCGAAAAGCGCTACCTGCGCGCGATACCGGTCGATCCGCTGACCGACAGCGATCGCAGCTGGGTCATCGTGGCGCCAAAGAGCGCGGACCAGGGCGGTGTAGCCGATATCCGCAGCGGTGCCGAGGGTAAAAGTACCGCCGGCAGCGATTACGCATCATGGTGACGCGAACTTCAATGGCGCAACAGCATGGTTTTGCTTATGTCTGGACCCTGCTGTTGGTTGCCTTTTTTGCCGTGTCCTCGCTGCTGGCTGTTCGCATGGAAAGCAGCCTGACCACGCGCTCACGTGAGGCGGACCTGATCTGGATCGGACTGCAGTTCCGCAAGGCGCTTCTCGAGTACTACATGGACAACCAGGACAAGCCCGACCGTTACCCGCGTACTCTGGAAGAACTGACCGATCCGAAAGGGCAACTGGTGCCGAAGCGCTATCTGCGCCGCGTCTACATCGATCCGATGACCGGCACTACGGACTGGGGTGTGGTGCGCTCCCCCGGCGGCGGCATTCTCGGCGTCTACAGCAAAGCGGCCGGCGAACCGCGCAAAAAACACGGCCTGCCCAAAGAGCTCGAGTCATTCGGCAAGGCGACCAGCTACCGCGAATGGCTGTTTGCTTACGATCCGGCGGGCCTCAGCGGAAAAGCAGCGCCCTGAAATAATTGTTGCCTCGAGCCGTCCGAATCGCACAGGTTCATCACAAGCTGCGCGAGAAGCGCAAGCCTACCGTGAAGTTCGGCGCATCCGGCGTCAGGCCGACGCCGATGCTCCCGGAAATGGCTTCCGTACCGCTAAGCGCGTAGGCGGCTCCGAGCGACAGTGTTCCGGCATTCCCCTCGCTGCCTACAATGTTCTGCCAGACCCCGCCGTCGAGCCGGGTTTTGGATTGCGCCTGCAATTTCTGGCTGAAACTGGTGCTGAGGCTGAACCGTTCATTCAATGCAAAAGCCGAGCCCAGCGACCAGCCGATCGAATCGCCCAGCTTGACCGAACCCGGTGAAACTGTACCTGGCGTGGAGCTGATATCGCTGAAATGACGCGCTTGGTTGTAGTTGTAGGCAAAGGAACCAAACAGCGTCGCAGGGCTCAGTGTTTTTACCGCTGACACACCGACGGTTGCACCCCAAAGTCCATTGCCGCTGGGCAAGGTATCGGGTGCAGTCAGATTGCCGCCAGAGCCAGGCACCGGTTGCAGCTTGACGCCATACGGATGGGAACCAGTCGGCCCCTTGATACGGGCATTGATGTAAACGTCAGGACGGGAGCCCTGCTCGGTAAACGCCTGATAACTGATGCCGGCAGACAGGTCACCGACATCAAAATTATTGACTGAAGCTTCTGCTACCTGTGCGGCATTATTGTTGCCTCCTCCCGACTGATAAACAGTGCTGCGATAGACCAGCGGCATTTGTACGTCAAACTGCCAGCGGCTGCTGGGCCGGTAACGCAGGCCGACATCCGCAGTCATCACATCAGACTTGATATTATCGACACTGATATTGCCGAGAAAAATGGCGTCCAATGCGAGGAAGCCGTTGAGCGCCAGCTGGCGGCGATCGGTTCGCGCATAGCTGAAACCGACATCAAAGCTGTAAGGGCTGGCCTCTCTTACCGGTTCCGATGCGAGCCGTGATTCAACCTCGGAGCGCGCTGCTGCCGCTTCTGGCGCCGGATTCGCCGTCAGCCGCCCGCCCGAACCGGGCGCAACCGTAATGCCGGAGACCAGCGGCCGGTCTGCAGGATAGGTCGATCCCTTTTGTTCAATTTCACTCAGCCGCCGTTCGAACTTGGACAGGATCTGGCGTTGCATCTCCAGATGCTCGGTAATCATGCGCAGGTCCGGATTGTTACCTTGTCGAGAGGCGAGCAGTTTTTCCTGGATTTCAATGTGCTGGCGCAAACGGCGGATATCTTCGTCCACCGCTCCGCTTTCGGTGGCCGGCCCGACTGCGATGATCGTCGGTGCACTGCCCTTGACGCCCGTCATGTCCAGCGCCAGCGATCGTGCCATCCGCAGATTAATGCCGTCATTACGGGCTTCATTCACGGACTTTTTGACTGCAGATTTACGGGAACGCCCTGCGTTACTCTCATCATCGGCCGCAGCACAAGCCATTGAACCGATAAGGCTTGCACTGACCGCCAGCGCTAACGCGCCCGGCTTGAATGCATTCGGATTCATCGCGGACCCACAAGCGTACGCAGGGTCTGAAGAGCCGGGTTCATAGCCGAAGCACCCGGCGCCATATGCACCGTCAGGCGCGTATTGTTTTGCAGGACAACGCCATCGGTCATTACCGTGGCGCGTTGGGTGATGCCGCTCACGCCTCCCAGGCGCTGTTCAGCAAATCCTGCCGGGCCTGCATCGACGCGAACCGTGATCCCCTGACTGCCGACATCCGCCATGGCTCCGCCGCTGCGTGCCGAGGCCACCGAGGTGCCTGGTTCAATGGCAATGCGGTCACGTGACACCTGAACGTCGAGGGAGTTTCCCACGCTGTTGCCGTAGCCCGCGACCTGGGCTGACTGCAAGGCTCCGGAAACACCGGGGCCTGCCGGCCGGGAACTGCCAGCGCCCTGTCCAGATTGATCCGCTGCGGCGGTCGTGATGCTGACTTTGCCGGCACGCAGATCAGCCGCCACCGACACTTCCGCCTGACGGGCAATACCGTCCGTAGCCTGCCATCGGGTCGCCATTTGCAGGCCAAAACCGATGATTTTTCCATCGGCTACATACCGGCCACGCTGCGCGGCCAGCAGCGCGTCATCGACGGGACGGATGGTTTGCGCCTGCGCTTCTTCCAGCAGGGCGCAGCCCAAAATCAGGAGAACGAATAAACGGCGCATGATCAGAACAGCCTTCCGCTGGGTAATTCAAACTGATGGGATGCTTCCGGAAGACCACGCAGTTGTGCGGCCGTCTGTGGTTTCAGTGAATGCCAGGCGTCGTCACGCGCCAGCGGGCCCTGATGCTGGTAATTGGGGCCGATCACCGCCAGCACTACGCCGTTCCAACTCTCCCGGAAACGCCTCAACGGAATCGTACGTGCACCGGCAGCCGGATCAAGCAGGCGCACCAGCCCGTCCTTGATGCCGCGCACCAGCACAAAATGGGCGTAGCCGTCGATGTCGAGCAAAGCCAGCACCGGCACACGCAGTTTTTGCAGATCATCCACACTGGCCTGGAAACCGCGCGCGCAGCCCAAGAGTTTCGGCGTAACGCTTCATATCGAGCATGGAAAAACCCTCGCGGGCAACCACACCGGAGTCGGCGGTCATCAGCATGCCGCGAATGACTTTTTCCTCATCCAGATCGAAGCCGTAACCGAAACGCAGTAGCGTTGCCAGCGCCGCCGCGCCGCAGCTGAAGTCCTGCGTTTGAAAAATCACATTAGCGTTACGCAGCTCTTTCAGGCTGGCCACGCGCTTGATCGAAGCCGGCGCATCCGGAAACACATGATGCAGACCGACATTGGCGGCCGCAGCGGCACCGGCATAAGCCAGTACCACTGCACACAAGGCAGCGCCCAAAATTCCGCGCATGATCTTGCCGGCCGTCACAATTCCCGCCTTAGTATTGCTGGGCGCGGGCCGCACTCGAGGAAATCGAGAGCGACAGCCCGTTCAGTTGCTGGTTGCCGGTGCCCGATGCCATGTTGACGCCGATATTGCCGGCCGCGCCGGCAAACGCCGCACCGTTGATCGTGCTCTTGTTTGCATTGAAGTCGCGAACCACCTGCGAGCCGGTGAAGTCGTCATACTCGGTACGCGGGTCATAGCTGGCGACATTGCGGTTGGATTTCTGTACCGCGGCGACGTTGGCATCGGCAAGACCGTTGTTGCTGACCGCCATCGACACCGAGTTCTTCTGCTGGTTGTTGGAACCAGCAGACACGCTGACTGCGATATTGCCGACGGCGCCGGAGAAGGCGCTGCCGCCGATCTGCGAACTGTTGTTGACGCCGATGTTGCGCACGTCGTTTTGCGCTGAATCCTGGTAACTCACCACGTCAGCCGACGAGGTGCCGAACACAAACATCATGTCATCAACCTGCGCGAGTGCGGCGGAATTGATCTGCTGATTACCGTCACCCGAAGTAATATTGACTCCGATATTGCCGCGGGCATTCGAGAACGCGCTGCCGGCAATCGCTGCATCGTTGACGAGACCGGTGTTGGTGCCCATGTTGAGATAGCTCATCTGTTTTGCGTCGAGCAGGGTTTCCGAACGCGAGTCGGTGACCAGACTGCCAGCCGCCGAGAAAGTGTTGCTGGTGGTGGTCGAACGGACCTGGGTCGTGCTGCGATCGATGGTGTTGATCGACATGCGATCAGTGTACGCCGTGTCCGACACCGAAACACTGGTATCGGTGACGCGGGTATCGGTCGTTGTCGATCCGCTGCCGGCCCATTCCTGGGCAGCCGCGGGCAGCGCAAAGGCCGTGCTAATAGCGGCGGCGATCAGGCTGATACGGAGGTGGCGCATGTGAACTCCTTGGTGGTTATTGAACAACTGGGGTTTGAACTTCAACTTCAGGGAAGCAGACGCACAGAGACGGCGTTATGCACGACGTTGCCGCTTCCGGCGATCTGGTTGATCTGCACGATGCCCGATGCAGAACGGAATGCGCCGCCCGACAACTCGGCGACGTTACGGGATACGGGGCCGGCGACTCGAGCGGAGGCGCCGGGGCGTTGCACGTTGAGCAGGGCGTCGCTGCCGAGCGCAGACGGCCCCACGGCGATGGCTACCGAGTTGCTCTGCGCGTTGTGGCTGCCGGCCGATTGATTCACCGCGATGACGCCGCGGGCGCCGGCAAACGCGTCATCGCTGATGCGCGCAATATTCAGATCCTGGGCGTGCGCCGGGAATGCCAGTACGGCAAGCGCGGGCAGCAGCCGACGGGCGCCTCGGGCGATATCTGCAATAACGATATTTTCGATAAACATGCTGCGCAGTTTATCAATTTTTTCGTTATTGTCAAACTTTATGGGCTAAAACTGGGTCTATATTAAATATGTAAATAAAAACAATGATTTAATAAAGACTGCGAAGACCCGTTTTTGATCACTCGAGGAAAAAATATCAGTCAAAAATGAAAAATCCAGTACTGCCTGGCAGTACTGGATCCATTGATGCCGGCGTAACCCTTGCAGGCGCGCCGTACGACAGCCTGAGCTCAGCGCGTGATCGGCTGAAGACGCGTCACCACCCACTGACCGGATTCTTTCTTCACATCAAATGCAACTCGGTCACCGCGGCGAACCTCATTGAGATTAATGGCGGGAGAAACGGCAATCGACATCGTCATTGCTGCCATGTTGCCGCCCTTCCAGTCACCATGACGCAGGATCACCTGACGCTCTTCAGCATTGACCTTGCGGATTTCGCCTTCGCCTGAATCGGTGACGGCCCACACCGGTGCTGCCGCCAGGCCGCACACCAACATCCACATCGCACGCATCTTCATTGCACTCTCCAGAGTTGAAGGCGCCTGTCTATCCGGCGCCCGTTTGGTTTGCTGTTTGATTTACTTTCTGTTCACAATCGGGTTTGGTGTTTTTTTACTGTTTTATCAGTGCCAGTGCCTTGCTGCGCACCGGCTCCGCCTGCTCATCGACCTTGCCGATCAACTTCCAGCGGATGCGCCCTTCTGCATCGATGATCAACGTCGCCGGCAGTTGCCGCAATCCGAGTTCTGCCAACGCACGGGACTCCGGATCGCGCAGCGCCTTCAGCGTGACGCCGGTACGCTGCAACCACTCGCGCATCACCTGCGGCTTGTCGCCGATATTGACCAGCACTACCTGCACACCGCGCTGTCCTGAAGCCCACGTCTGCAGATGCGGAATTTCCTCACGACAGGGCGCGCACCACGCCGCCCAGAAATTCAGCACGACCACTTTGCCGCGCAATGACCGCAGATCAAAGGGTGTGCCGTCAGCGGCATCGAAACGCAGAACAGGCGTATCTCCGCTCCATGGCCTTGCCTCGATCGCAGCCAATGCCTTTGGCGCCGACCAGAACACCAGCACAATCAACGCCAGTCCCAGAAGATGCATCCAGAAACGCATGCCGGGATTGTCGGAAGAGCGCGGCATGACCGGTCAGAGCTTTCCGCGCAAACCAGCAACGCGCAGTTCGCCGCCGACCATTTCGAGCTGGACTTCACGGACCTGCTTCTGCTGGCCAGGACCGCTGACCGTCACCGTGGACACTAGCGTCACCGGCACCGGCGCACCAGCCTGCAAGACGCGGTGTCCCGCCGGCAGTTGCCGAGCATATTCGGCAATCCACTTGCCGGCATCGATGGGTACCCAGCGCCGGGCCTGCCAGGTGTAATACCGCCGCTCCACCTTGCCCAGACTGCGCGTGCTCAGCACCAACAGCTCACTGCCATCCGCGGAAATCACTGCGACCGGGTCCAGAAATTCAGTACCGCCGTCCGCGCTGTCGATATGGGCGATGGTCGCTTCCGCACGGTAGGCGCGGTTGGCAAAAAGGATCTGCACCCGGCGTTCGCAAACGCCGGCTTTATTGCCCAGGCAATAACGGGTTGCATAAAAATCGCTGAGTCCGACAGTCGAAACAAAAGCAACATGCTCAAGACTGCAAAAAGACCACTCTCGGCCAGGACCGAATTCGAGGCCAGGCACCTGCACACATTCGTTATGGACGCGATCAAATTCCAAGGCCTGTGCAGAGGCCGATGCGGGCACAGTCAAAGCAAAGCTGGAAACGCAAGCGATCGTCAGGACCGCACGCAAGACTGTTGAACTCTTCATTTACGACTCCCGGTATTGAGCGGCTCAAGGCCGTTCAGAAATTGCTGGGCTTCCTTCTGCCCCTGGAGGGCGGCCTGTTGCAGCCAACGCTGACCTTCCGCGCGGTCCTGTACTGAACTACCCTGCTCGGTCAGCGCGATGCCCAGGCGTAGCTGGGCTTCGGCGTGTCCGCCGCGGGCGGCTGCCAGCAGCCAGCGCCGCGATTGCTGCGGATCCGTTCTCAGCGCGCCACCCTTGCCATACAGTTGCGCCAGCGCCCATTGCGCCGCGGTCCAGCCCTGTGTCGCGGCAAGATCCAGCCAGTAAGCGCCTTCGATCACGTCCTGCTCGACCGCGCGGCCGTCGCGAAACACCTTACCGAGCAGATACTGCGCCAGCGGTTCGTCCTTTTGGGCGGCCTTCTTCAGCCAGTCGATCGCGGTCGGTTCGTGGACATTGACCCCTCTGCCGAGCAAAAACAGCTCGCCATACACCGCTTGCGCCCGAGCATCGCCGGCCTGCGCGGCGCGGTGCAGCCAGCCCACCGCCTGCTCCATATCACCCTGTAACAGCCGTCCCTCCAGCAACAGCACTCCCAACTCGCGTTGCGCGACGGGCTCACCACGCTCGGCCAGCGATTTCAGGGTCGCCTGCGCTTGCGCGGCAGCGGGTTTAGCGCCACCCGAACGAATCTGCGTCACCGCGAGTACGGCGCGCGCAGCATTGCTGCCGCGAGCTGCGGCACGCTCATAACTGCGGCGCGCCTCCGCAGCATTGGCCGGCAGTCCCAGTCCGCGTTCCAGCTGGTCAGCGAGCAGCAGGTCAGCACGCACATCGCCGGCGGCCGATGCAATACGCAACAGGTTCAGTGACTGGCTGTACTCGCGCAGGGCTATGGCATCGAGGGCGCGGTCGTACGGCGTTTCCGACGGGATCGCAATGGATTGCCTCAGCACAGCCGTACTGTCCGGCGACGTGGCTGCGGCCGGAGCCAGCGCGAGATTGCCGGCAACCATGCAGCCTATGCCAAGGACCCGCCAGCACAACGTCAGGGAAATAGCTGTTCGCATAGGAGAAACTCAGAGAAATACCGAAAACGACGATCGGATATTGCGCGGCGAAGTCAGCAGATTGGCCGTACCCCAACGCTCGCGGCGGTCGCAGATGATGCGCCCCATGCTGGCGTGGTTGGTGACATCACGGTCTCGCTCCGGATCCGGATCGACAAACCCCTGGGCACGGCGCAGATGGTCGAGATCATCCTCTTCACCGGTCAGGAACAGCCAGCCCGGGCCTGCCTCAACAATATCTTCAGCGTATTCCTTCAGCCGTTTCACGCTATCCAGCTCCGGCTGCAGGGTAATTGAATAGAAAAACACA
>CAMAYE010000106.1 GCA_945862135.1 Bordetella parapertussis | reverse complement strand
ATTGGATCTGTCGCTGATATTGCGCTGATCAATTTGAGGGACTTTGCATGAATTCCCTCTCCCCGAATGCTTTCGGGGAGAGGGCTAGGGTGAGGGGAAACCACGGAGCTTGCCGGTTCCCTCCAGAATCAAACGGGAATATTAAACATGCCAGCCAGTGCAACATCAAATAACCTGCTCGACGCCGACCATCCCGATTTCCTGCGCGTAACCGCCGAAGAAGCAACAGAACTCGGCCAGCGTGCACTTGAAGCCGTTGGCTACAGCGGCGAAGACGCCCGCATCACCATCGACCAGCTCGTCGACAATTCGCTGTGCGGCTACCGCTTTGCCGGCCTGCCGCGCGTGCTGGCGATCGCCACCGACGTCAAGACCAAACAGGCGCGCAAACCGGTGAGCATCGTCCGCGAGACACCGGTGTCGGCATTGATCGACGGCGGCAACAACATCGGTTACGTCGCGGCCTACCGCGGTGCGGAAATCGCCATCCAGAAAGCCAAAACCTCGGGCATGGCCACGGTCGGCGTGTTCAACAGCTATTACAGCGGCCGCAACGCCTACTTTGTCGAGAAGATCGTCAAGGAAGGCCTTGTTGCATTTCATACCTCGGCAGCGTCACCGCGCGTATTGCCGCCGGGCTCCACCAAGCCGATGCTCGGCACCAACCCGATCTGTTTCGGTTTTCCGTCTGACAACGGTCCGGTTGTGGTGGATATGGGCACCGCATCCTTCATGTGGGGAGAAGTCATGCTGCACGCCCACCTCGGCGAACCGCTGCCCGAAGGCGTGGGTTTTGACGAGCAAGGCCGTCCGTCCACTGACGGTAAGGCCGTGCTCAAGGGCGGCGTCGCGCCTTTCGGCGGACATAAAGGTTACGGGCTTTCGTTCGCGATCCAGGCGCTGGGCATCCTCGCCGGATCACACCTGGCCCACGGCAACGTCCGCGACTACGCCTTCCACTTCTGGGCAGTTGATCCGGAAATCATGCTGCCCGGCGGCGAGTTTCCGAAACGCATGGCCGAGTATGTGCAGCAGATCAAGAACACGCCGAAGCAGCCGGGCGTCGATGAAATACGCATTCCGTCCGAACGCGCATACCGTGAACGTGTACGCCGGCGCCAGGAAGGCATCCTCGTCGACAAGAAAGTGGTGGAGTCGCTGAAGATCATTGCGGCAGGCGGCATGATTGAATACCAGTAATTAAATCCAGTATTGAAGATATAAACACCAAGGGCCGCGATTGCGGCCCTTGGTGTTTATGCGCGATGCATCAGGAGGAATACGGAACGGAGCTTAAGCCAGTGCCATCTATGGGGATTAAACAGGCCACTGCAATTTTGTTACGCCAGTTGTTATCAATACAAAATATAATATAAATCAATAAGTTACTTCAATTTTGCCTTCATCTTCAGTGGCCCTGCAATTGCAGCAGCCAGTGGGCATGGGCGCACAGGGTGCCGTCCTTGCCCGACGCGCCAATCAATTGCATCCCGACGGGCAGTCCGTCGACCTGCATCAAGGGCAGACTGAAGGCGGGAAGTCCGAGGAAGGTCGCATACACCAGGAAAGTCCGGCTGCCGGTGTGTTGATGTCCCAGTGGTGCAGGCCCCGAAGCGGCGAGTGTCGCAATCGCATCCACGCCCCGCAGCAGCGATTTCACTTCTTTGCGCATGCGCGCGCTGTTGGCGAGACAGGCGGTGTAGTCGGTGGGCTTCATCGTCGAAGCTTGCTGCATGCGATCGTGAATCCGTTGTTCGACCAGAGAGGGATGACGCTCAACATACTGTCGGTATGGCCATTGCATTTCGTACGCGGTGATATTGAGGCAGCTGTTGATATAGTCCTCGTCAATGGCGGCCTCGAGTGCGGCGGCACCGGCATGGTTGTCGTGATTCACGATTTCGACACCGGCATCGCGCATTGCCGTCAGTACGCGTTCGAATTCCGCACGGGTGGCATCAGTTGTTTCGGTGAACCAGCCCGGGGTCTGGAGATGCAGTATGCGCCGGGGCTTTGATGCGCGCGGCGGTCGTTCTCCCGCACGTTGCAGAAACGGGTGGCCGGGATGGCCTTGGGCCAACGAGAGGTGAGAGGCGATCCGCCACGTGTCATCGAGGGTGCTGCCGAGAATGCCCATGTGGTCGTGGGTGTGTGAAATCGGATGCACGCCCTGCATGCTCAGTACGCCGTGCGTGGGTTTGAAGCCGACGATTCCGCAGAATGATGCCGGTCTCAGGGTAGAACCCTGGGTCTGGGTGCCGAGTGCAACTGGTACCATGCCGGCGCCCACTGAAGCCCCGGAGCCACTGGACGAACCGCCGGGCGTGCGCTGCGTGTCATGCGGATTGCGGGACTTGTTGGTGGCACCGCAGGCGAATGCCGTGGTTACGGTTTTGCCGAGAATGACGGCGCCGCCCATGCGGAGCGCCTGCACGCATGCAGCATCGTATGCCGGTTGCCAGCCCTTGAATACCGCGCTGCCCATCTGTGTGGGCATGTCGCAGGTGTCCATGATGTCCTTGATGCCTACCGGACATCCGTCAACCATCGACAGCGGTCGTCCGGCGCGATAGCGCGCTGTCGCCGCCGCCGCTGCGGCACGGGCAGCTTCAAGATTGAGTGTTTCAAATGCCTGCACCTCGGATTCGCGGGATTCGATCACCGAAATGCAGCGCTCCAGAAAGTCCGTTGGCGTGTCTTTGCCGGAGCGGAAAGCGGAGACAGCGCGTGAAAAGCTGATGATGTTCGGTTTGTATGCAGTCATGAAAATTCGTTAGTTGGCGACGATGTTAGCGGCCTTCACGACTTTGGCCCATTTTGCAATTTCCGATTTCACGTATGCATTGGTCTGCTCCAGAGGGGCCGCCAGCGGCTCAAGTCCAAGCGACATCATCTTTTCGCTGATCGACGGAACTTGCATCATCTTGATCAACTCACCATTAAGCTGCGATATCACGGCACGTGGCGTAGCGCTGGGGGCGAACATTCCGTACCAGACATCCACCGAATAACCGGGTACTCCAGCCTCGGCGACCGTTGGTGTTTTTGGCAGAACGGGGGAACGTTTGCTGCTGGCGATAGCGAGCAGGCGGAGCTTTCCGCTTTCGACATGGGAACGTACGGAAATAATGCTGGCGAAAGTCAATGAGACCCGCCCTGCAAGAAGATCGGTCATGCCTGGCCCTGTGCCCTTGTAGGGGATGTGCATCATGTCGATTTGAGCCAGCAGCTTCAACATTTCCATGGCCATGTGGGGTGGCCCGGCATTACCCGAAGATGAAAACTGAATTTGGCCGGGGCGCGCTTTGGCATAGGCAATCAGTTCCTTCACGGAGTTGACCGGCAATGAGGGATGCACCACGAGCACGTTCGGGGAATTCACCAGGATGCTTACCGGCGTCAGGTCACGCTCAGGGCTGTAAGACAGGTTTTTATGTGTGCTTGGAATCACCGCATGGCTGATCGAGATCGTTTTCAGGGTGTAGCCATCCGGGTTCGATTTCGACACGATATCCCCGGCAAGTGCACCGCCGGCGCCGGGACGGTTGTCGACGACAACGGTTTGCCCCCACTGTTCATTGAAGTGCTGCGCGGCAATCCGGCTGATCGTATCCACACCGCCGCCAGGCGTCGCGGCAACAACGATACGGATGTTCTTTGTCGGATAACCGGCGTTCTGCGCAAAAGCAGAGATCAATGGGAAGCAAAGCGGGAGGCAAAGCAAAGCAGGGAGAAGGTTGGCTTTCATGGGAATCCTCTGGGCTAATTGGCGGCAAGTCTGATAAAGCACGACATGTGCCAGCATGAGAATGAAGTTGATTGCCGATGCGAATGTCACTCTGTGTATTCAACCTGCAGTTAGGGAATTTGTAACTGTGCACAGACCCAATGATGCTCATGGATGGTGCGCATGCTGTCAAATGGGGAATGTTGGAGGCGGCTGGTGGAAAGCTCACGGAAGACAAGGGCACGCCGAAGCAACCGGGCGTCGATGAAATCCGCATCCCCTCCGAGAACGCATGCCGCGAACGCGTGCGCCGGCGCAAGGAAGGCATCCTCTTCGACAAGAAAGTGGTGGGGTCGCTGAAGATTATTGCGGCAGGCAGAATTATTGAATATCAGTAATAAAATCAAATACTTATGATTTTAAGGGTGCAACATGCGCAACGCATTGCGCCCTGCACGGGCTATAGTGCTGCCCATGCTTGATCCACAAGTGACCGCGCTACTCGCTCAGTTCGGCTACGACCCCAAGACGGTCGAGGCGTTGGTCAAAGGCGCGCTGTATCTGACGATTGTTGCCGTGATTGCGGCGATTCCTACCGGTGTTATTGCCAAGCGCAAGGGCAGGTCAGTGACTTGGTGGGTGATTTTTGCGCTGAGCGTGCCTGTGTTGCCGTTGATCATCGTGTGGCTGCTGCCGAACGAGAAGGTGAAATAACGCTTTCAAAATATCGTAGGGCGCAATAAGCAAAGCGCATTGCGCTGCGCTTATTGCGCCCTACATACATTGATCATTTTTGCTTTTTTGTTTTGCAGACAAAAGTTTGATTTCTTTTTCGATGATCAGGTTCAGCTGGTTTTTGTCGATGGGCAGTGGAAGCAAAACCGTATTGTTGTTGTCAGAAGATGCGCAGAGCTGGATCGCCAAGATTGATTCATCCGGGTTAAATATGATTTTTATGATGCGTGTGGAGGTTGCCGGATTCAGGTCAATTCTCTTGTGGTAATAAACGCGCCAATTTCCCGCATGTGGAGGCTCTTGCAGAAGCTGCAATTCATTCGTCAACACATCGTGTAATTCTTTGAGCGTTTCCATTGGAATTAATATCAAATTGACGCAATAAGCGAAATGAATTTTCGCTGAATGAACTTTTTAAGTCCCAGCCGTCACGCCGCCAGCCTTCAGCTTCGCAATCTCCGCCTCGCTATACCCAAACTCCTTCAGCACTTCATCCGTCTCCGCCCCCTTGTCCGGCGCCGCCTTGCGTACCGCAAACGGCGTTTTCGAAAAATTGATGCCGTTGCGCACGACCTTGATGTCGCCCAGTTGGTAGTGCTTCGCTGGCGCTGCCAGTCCGAGATGTTGTACCTGCGGATCGGCAAACACTTCGTTCATCTTGTAGATCGGGCCGCAGGGCACGCCGGCCTTGTTCAGGGATTCGATCCATTCTGCTGAAGTCTTTGTTTCGATCTGCTCGGCAATGATCTTATTCAGCGCATCGCGGTTTTTTGAGCGGATCTTGGAGTTCGAGTAATCGGGATTCTTCGGTACATCGGGCAGGCCGATGGCCTTGCACAGGCGTTCGAACAGTTGGCCGGAGCCGGCGATGTTGATGTAACCGTCGGCGGTTTTGTAGCTGCCGGTGGGAATCGCGGTCGGGTGATTGTTACCTGCCTGTCCGGCGACTTCGCCGGCGACGGTCCAGCGTGCGGCCTGGAAGTCGGTCATTGCGATCAGCGCCTGCAAGAGCGACGTATGCACCCATTGCCCTTCGCCGGTGTGTTCGCGGTCGAGCAGGGCGGTGACGATGCCGAAGGCGAGGAACATGCCGGCGCTGGAATCACCGATGGCGATACCGGCGCGCACCGGGCCTTGCCCGGGCAGGCCGGTGATCGACATCAGGCCGCTCATGCCCTGCGCGACCTGGTCAAGGCCGGGGCGGTCGGCGTAGGGGCCGTCCTGACCGAAGCCGCTGATGCTGGCGTAAACAATGCGCGGGTTGATCTTTCGGATGCTTGCGTAATCAATGCCGAGGCGGTCTTTCACTTTCGGGCGGTAGTTTTCGACGATGACGTCGGCTTTTTCCGCCATGCGTTTGAACACCGCGACGCCTTCGGGCGATTTCAGGTTCAGCGTCAGGCTGCGCTTGTTGCGGTGCAGGTTCTGGAAGTCGGGACCGTGGCGTTTGTCGAAGGGACTGCCGTCACCGTCCTGCTCACCGAGTTCTTCCACCTTGATGACATTTGCGCCCCAGTCGGACAACTGGCGCACGGCGGTGGGGCCGGAGCGGGCTCTTGTCAGGTCGAGGACGGTGAAGCGGGAGAGGGGGCCGGTGTTGGTAGTTGCCACGGTTGTGCTCCGGTAGATTGAGGTTTGCAGTTACTGCCGTTCACCCTTCGACAGGCTCAGGGCGAACGGTGCTTATGGTTAGTCGTTCTAGTCGGCCATTCAGTTCGGGGTGATGCCGGCGGCCTTGATGACCTTGCCCCATTTTTCGATTTGTTTGCGCGCGAAGTCCCACAGTTCCTCGGGCGTGCTTCCGACGGGGGCGGCGCCGTTCTGGATCATGCGGTCGCGCATCGCGGGTTGGTTGATCACGGCAACGGCTTCAGCGTTCAGGCGCTTGATGATTGCGGGGGGTGTCTTCGCCGGAGCAACAAGGCCTTGCCAGGCGCTGGTCTCGAAGCCTGGCAGGCCGGATTCGGAGATGGTCGGCAGGTCAGGCGTCAGCGGGAAGCGTTTTTCACTGGTGACCGCAATGGGGTGCAGGCGACCGCCGCGGATGTGCGAGATCGCGCTAGGCAGGCTGGCGAAGGACATCGAAATGCGCCCGCCGATCAGGTCGAGCATGGCGGTGGCGGCGCCCTTGTACGGCACATGAACCATGTCGGTGCCGGTCATCAATTCAAACAGTTCGCCGGCAAGGTGTGGCGAGCCGAGGTTGCCCGAGGAACCGTAGGTGAGTTTGCCGGGGCTGGCCTTGGCGGCCTTGACCAGATCGGCGACGGTTTTGATCTGCAACGCGGGGCCGACCACCAGTACATTGGGCGCGCTGGCGACCATGGTGATGGGCGCGAGGTCATTTAGCTGGTCATAGGGCAGCTTGCGGTTCGCTGCGGGATTGACGCCGAAAGAGCTCGGCACCAGCAGGATGGTGTAGCCGTCGCTGGGTGCGCGAACCGCCATTTCGGTGGCGATGATACCGCTCGCGCCGGGGCGGTTGTCGGCGACGACGTTCTGTTTCAGCCGCTCGGTCAGGCCCTCGGCCAGCGCACGGGCGATGATGTCGGCGTTGCCGCCCGGGGCCTGGGCGATGATCAGGCGGATCGGGCGTTCGGGGTAGGCGCCCTTGGCGGGTTGCGCGGCCTGTGCGACGCCTGTTGCGGTGATGGTGGCGACGATCAGGGCGATGGCCGCTGAACGGGGGTGACTTACGATGTTCATGCTCGACTCCTCCGGATGGGGCGCCGCAAGGGTTGTTGTCGCGTTCCGGCTGCGGCAGCTGGAACGCCCTGTTGTTTGAAGGCCAGTATGGCAGCACGGACCGCAGGCGACATGCGATGGCCCACATATTGGTTGCCACGGAATGGTTGCCACGGAACTGCCGTTGCGCAGGCAAGCCGCGGTATCATTCGCGCACAACAACCGGGAGGAGACCCCAATGAAATTCCAGATCAAGTCCTTGCTGCAGACTCTGCTGCTGAGCGCCTTGCTGGCCGCCGGCGTGGCTGTCCACGCCGCAAGTCCGGCAGTCAAACAGCCGCAGGTGGATACGCCCAAGCGTGTGCTGTTCGTCGGCAACAGCTATCTCTATTACAACGACAGCATGCACAACCACGTGCGGCGCCTGGCGCTGGCTGCAGATCCGGCGACGGCCAAGGCTTTTCAGTACAAGTCAGCGACCATCGGCGGCGCGCCGCTGAACCACCACAACATGGATCACCTGACGACCCCGGGCAACATCGGTATCAAGCAGCCTTTCGAGCTGGTGATCATGCACGGCAACAGCACGGATGCGCAGGCTGATGCGCGGCGCGCAGCATTCCGCGACAAGGCCATCGAGTTCAGCAAGCTCATCGCCGAACGCGGCGGCAAGGTTGCGCTGTACATGACGCCGGCACACATCAAGCCGAGCAAGGCCGCAGCGCCGGACATGATGGCGAAAACGGCTGACATGTACGTCAGCGTCGGCAATGAAATCAATGCGCTGGTGATCCCGAGCGGTCTGGCCTTCGAGGAGGCCTATCGCCAGCGGCCGGACATGAAGCTGCACCAGGATTACGACGGCAGCCATCCGACGATGCTTGGCACCTACCTTGCGGCGTGCACCATTTACGCCAGTGTCTACAACAAGCCTTGCAGCGGCAACAGCTATGACTACTACGGCAAGGTCGGCAAGGAAGACGCGGCTTTTCTGCAGAAAGTGGCTGATGAAACCGTGAAGAAGTTTTTCGGTCGATAAGGCGAAGCCTGATGAAGGGATGCGGCATTACCGGTTTCAACGTTTCATTTACTGCCCAGACGCCAGTCGGTACCGGGGCCGCATCCTAGCAATGATCTCATCGCGCATTGAATCGATTCTGCTGGAGCTGGGCATAGCCCCCGACGCGATCATTGCGCGGAATTTGCACGAATGCGCGGAAGCCTCCACGCTGGAGGTGGCCGAAACCGGTGCGGATGGCCGGGAATATTTGCTGATCCCGGCGGCCGCAGCGGCCTGGAAAAACATGAAGGCGGCGGCGCTGGCGGATGGTGTCGAGCTCAATGTGGTCTCGGCATTCCGCAGCGTTGAGCGTCAAGCGGAAATCGTGCGGCGCAAGCTCGTGGCCGGCGTTTGCGTGGATGACGTGTTATGCGTGAATGCGCCGCCGGGTTTCAGCGAGCACCATACCGGACGCGCACTCGATCTGACGACGCCGGGCAGCGCCGTGCTGGAAGTCGAGTTCGAGCAGACGGCAGCATTTGCCTGGCTGCAGTCACGGGCTGGTGAATTCGGTTTTGATCTGTCATATCCCCGGGGCAATTCCGGCGGATACCAGTATGAGCCCTGGCACTGGTGTTACAGGGTTTCCTGAGCGCGCTTGCGCTTGTCATCCACATGGACTGCCATTGAGCATGCAACAACCGCCCATCCTGCGCGCGCATCCCGGCGTTGAAGTATTTATCGAGGAGGGCTGCCATATTCTCGAACTGTCCAATGACGACAGTGATCCGCAGATGTCGATCGCGCGGGCACGGGTGCTGCCGGGGGCGACCACGCGCTGGCACCGGGTGCGCGACACCGTAGAGCGTTACGTGATTCTCGACGGCATGGGGCGTGTGGAGATCGGCGATTACCCGCCACAGGAGGTGCAGGCCGGCGATGTGGTGATGATTCCGCCGTCGTGCCGTCAGCGTATTGCGAACATCGGTGATGGCGATCTGGTATTCCTGGCGATCTGCACGCCGCGCTTCAGCCCCGAGGCGTATGAGGACGCCGAAGGTGATGATCATGTCGTTGCATAAGCAATTTTTTCTGCTGATGGTTCTTGCGTTGTCTGTGGGGGCAGGCCCGGTGTCGGCGCAGGGGATCGGCATGGGCATGGAGGATGTGC
This sequence comes from Bordetella parapertussis, assembly GCA_945862135.1. GTDB lineage: Bacteria > Pseudomonadota > Gammaproteobacteria > Burkholderiales > SG8-41. The sequence continues at coordinate 2,134 of CAMAYE010000106.1, read as the reverse complement.
CGCTGCGGCCCAGTGAACTGAAGATGCTCAAACGCATTGAAGCGGTTGATCCCTCGTTCCGCTACGGCATGCGGGTCAAACGTTATTTCCGTACGCACCCCACGACCAAGAACCGCATTCCGCTGCGGGTCGAGGTGGTTGCGCCAAAAATTAAAGGTTTGTTTTTTGGCGAATACGTGAGTTACTCGATGGTGCTTGATGAGCCTGCCGGCATCGTCACCTATGAATACGATGCAGGCACCGCAAATCGCGGCCGTGGCACCGTTGTGGTGACGCCGCAGGATGTGGTGAAGACGGAATTCAGCTGCGGCCTGTCGTCGTGTTCGACCCGGGTCGAGCGCAACGGCCGGTTGTTGCCCGAGCGTGGTCACTGAGCATTTATAAAAAGTTAATATAATCAAATATTTATGAATCATCTTAATTGGGGTCTGTGGTGTCTTGGTCTGCTGTTCGCGAACGCAGTGCAGGCGGCACAGCCGGCGGATCCCTGTGCCGCGGCTAACACCACCATCGAGATCAATGAGTGCATGAGCCAGCAGTTCGTCGCGGTGGATCGGGAGCTGAACCGCGCCTACCAGGATCTGCTGAAGCGTATCGACGCCAATGATCCGCAGCATGTTGATCGCACAACCGTGCGCCGGCGTCTGGTGGAGGCGCAGCGCAGCTGGGTGGAATTCCGCAAGCAGGATTGCGACGGGATGTACAAGCTTTTCGAAGGCGGCTCGATCCGCAACGCGCGTTACCACGGCTGCATGATCGAGCGTACTGAAAAGCGCATCGTGGAATTGAAGGGCTGGGACCAGCCCTGAACGTCAGGCCCGGGGAATGCGCGCGGCGAGCCGCGGATACACGTTGTAGACGTTGTCCTCAAAAATCTTTTTCTTGTCTGCGGCTGACAGCGTGGTGACGGCGTCGATGTAACGCCTGGTGTCGTCGTAGTAATGGCCGGTTTCCGGGTCGATGCCTTTGACCGCGCCGACGATTTCCGAGGCAAACAGGATGTTGTCCGCGGGTATGACGCGCGTCAGCAGGTCAATGCCGGCCTGGTGATAGACGCAGGTGTCGAAAAACACATTGCCCAGCAGATGCTCCTGCAGCGTCGGCTTGCCCATGTCCTGCGCAAGGCCGCGGTAACGGCCCCAGTGATAGGGCACAGCGCCGCCGCCGTGCGGAATCACAAAACGCAGCGTCGGGAAATCCTTGAACAGATTCGCGGTGATGAACTGCATGAAGGCAGTGGTGTCGCCGTTGATGTAATGCGCGCCCGTGAAATGGAAGGCCGGGTTGCAGGAGGCGCTGACATGCACCATCGCCGGTACATCGAGCTCGACCAGTTTTTCATACAGCGGATACCAGTAGCGGTCGGTCAGCGGCGGATCGGTCCAGTAGCCGCCCGAAGGATCGGGGTTGAGGTTGCAGCCGATGAAGCCGTATTCCTTGACGCAGCGTTCGAGTTCAGGGATGCAGTTTTCCGGCGGCACGCCGGGGCTTTGCGGCAACTGGCAGACACCGACAAAGTTTTGCGGGAACAGCGTGCAGACGCGGTGGATCAGTTCGTTGCATATGTCGGACCACAGCGCGCTGGTGGCGGCATTGCCGATGTGATGGCCCATGCCGCCGGCGCGCGGAGAGAACACCGTCAGGTTGGTGCCGCGCTCGCGCTGGATGCGCAACTGCGCGCCTTCGATGCTGTCACGGATTTCATCATCGCGGATGATCAGCGAGTCTTTCGCCGGGCTGAGCCGGGCGTCCTTCAGGCTGTCGATCTGCTTCTGGCGAAAGGCCTCGAGCGATTTGGGGGCGGTGGTGTAGTGTCCGTGACAGTCGATGATCATGAAGTATTGTCCGCTGTTCAGTTGGCCTGGATGTTGGCAGCCTTGATCACCGGAAGCCAGCGGCTGCGTTCGTTTTCGGCGAACGCGCGATATTCGGCAGGGGTGGAGGGGGCCGCATCGATGCCACGGTCCTTGAGCTGCTTGATGACGTCTGGTGATTTCAGTGCGGCAACAATGTCGCGGCTTAGACGGTTAACTACCGCGGTGGGTGTTTTTGCCGGCGCGACGGTACCGTACCAGTTCAGCGACAGGTAGCCCTGGACGCCGGCTTCGGACACTGTCGGTACATTGGGCAGCGC
>CAMAYE010000105.1 GCA_945862135.1 Bordetella parapertussis | reverse complement strand
GTCTTGTCTTTCCAAGTCTCCGATGTGGCAATACTAAAACTTGTCAATGCTTCACCGCTCGGCAGATACCGTGTTTCCGGATCTTTACCGAGATTGCCGATCAAAATCACCTTGTTCACGGATGCCATATCGGTTTTCCTTTTGATTTGAACGCATCAATTAGTGTAAATAACGCGCCCGCCGTCCGGGGCGTTTACGCGTTTTTTACCGGGGGCACGCGCATGCCGAGGGCGAGTATAAGCCAGATCGCCAGCAGCACGGCGTCGAAGACAAAGACCGCGACCGCCCCCCAGTTCTTATAGAGCAAGCCGCCTGCAGAAGCGCCGAGAAAAGTGCCGAAAAACTGGATCGTACTGTAGAGACCAATCGCGGTGCCTTTGGCATGAGCGGGGGCCAGCCGGGTCGTCAACGTCGGCAACATCGCCTCCAGCGCATTAAAGGGGGCAAAAAATGCCAACAAAAACAATGACAAAAGCCAGACACTTTGTTGCATCCATGGGAGCGCCAGATGCGCGACCAACAACACGGCAATTGAAATAATGAACCAGCGCCGCAACAACACGGGGTTTCCGGCCTGTAATACCGCCGGCATCATCAGCACAAACGAACCCAGCATGACGGGCAGATACACCTGCCAATGCGAACCCACTGGCAGACCTGCATCGCGAAGTCCGAACGGCACAACGATAAATAGCGCCATCAACACGGCATGCAGTGCAAAAATGCCCCAATTCAGCCGTGCGAGTTGCGGATCCGTGAGCACATGCCAGAAGTCCTTCAAGGCGCGGCCGGGCGCTGGCGGATTCTGCGGTACATCCGGTATTACGCGCCACATCACCACCATCGCACACAGCGCAAGTACGCCAGTCAACGCAAAAATACCCGGCACACCGATCACGTGGTCAAGCCATGGACTCGCCACCAGTGATAACGCGAAAGCAACGCCGATGGTTGAACCGATCATTGCCATTGCCTTGGCGCGCTGGTTTTCACGCGTCAGATCTGCGGTCATAGCGATGACCGCAGCGGAAATCGCACCGGCGCCTTGCAGCATGCGGCCAAAGATGACCATGTAAATATTCGGCGCCAGTGCCGCAACGAAACTACCGATAGCGAATATCACAAGACCGATGTAAATCACAGGCTTGCGGCCATAACGATCGGACCACCAGCCGAAGGGGATCTGCAGAAACGCCTGTGTCAGACCATAGGCGCCGATGGCAAGACCTACCAGAGTCAGGTTGTCGCCGCCGGGCAGTGTTTCGGCGTAAATCGCGAACACCGGCAAAATTACGAACATGCCCAGCAACCGCAATCCGAATATTCCTGACAGACCGATGCTGGCCCGCAGTTCGAGCGGTGTCATTTTGCTGCGCGACATTTACGGGCGGAGGAAAGAAAAAAGTAAATCTGGAGGGGGAAAACGGGGAACAGTTGGGCGTAACTGCTTATGCGCGTATATTAACAGGTTTACCTTTGGTCCCCCGACATGACAGCGCGTTCAACGCCGCCGAAACTGGTCGCCCTGCCGGCCAAACCGCAATCCGAACTGCAGATACCACCTTCTGGTGCAGGGCAGATCCGTGTGCGCGGCGCACGTACGCACAACCTGAAAAACATCAGTCTTGATCTGCCGCGCAATCAGCTGGTGGTGATCACCGGACTCTCCGGATCAGGGAAATCATCGCTGGCGTTCGACACACTTTATGCGGAAGGCCAGCGCCGCTACGTCGAATCGCTGTCGGCCTATGCTCGACAATTCCTGCAACTGATGGAAAAACCCGACGTCGACATGATTGAGGGCTTGTCGCCTGCGATCGCCATTGAGCAGAAGGCGTCCAGTCACAACCCGCGTTCGACAGTCGGCACGGTCACTGAGATCCACGACTACCTCCGCCTGCTTTACGCGCGCATCGGCGAACCGCATTGTCCCGAGCACGATGTGCTGCTCGCTGCACAGTCAGTCGCGCAGATGGTCGATCACGTGCTGCAGATGCCCGAGGACACCAAGCTGATGATCCTCGCGCCGGTGGTCAACGACCGCAAGGGCGAACAGTCTGCTTTGATCGACGAACTGCGCGCGCAGGGGTTTGTACGAGTACGTCTCGATGGCAAGGTGCACGACATCGATGCGTTGCCGGCGCTCAAAAAAAATACCAAGCACACCATCGACGTCGTTGTTGACCGCGTCAAGGTTCGTGAAGAACTGCGGCAGCGTCTTGCCGAGTCTTTCGAAACCGCCCTTCGCCATGGCGACGGGCGTGCTGTAGCCGTGGACATGGACAGTGGCCACGAGCACGCCTACTCCGCTCGTCTTGCCTGTCCGCAATGCGGCTTCGCCTCGCCTGAACTTGAACCCCGCCTGTTTTCATTCAACAACCCCGCCGGTGCCTGCCAACGTTGCGATGGCCTCGGCGCAATCACGTTCTTCGATCCGAAGCGGATCGCGGCGTTTCCCGAAATGTCGCTGGCAGCAGGCGCGATCAAGGGCTGGGATCGCCGCAACCAGTTTTACTTCCAGATGTTGCAAGGCCTGGCAGCCCATTACGGTTTTGACATCGAAGCACCATTCAATGAATTGCCCGAAGAAGCACGCCAGGCGGTTCTTTATGGTTCCGGCAAGACCGCCATCCGCTTCACCTACGTCGGCGAACGCGGAAAATCCTACGTCAAGGAACATGCCTTCGAGGGTGTGGTTCCAAATCTGGAACGGCGACACAAGGAAACCGATTCGCCGGTGGTCAAGGAAGAACTCGCCAAATACCTGAATACCCAGCAATGCCCCGATTGCCATGGCACACGCCTTCGCCGCGAAGCACGTCACGTACTGGTCGCGCGCCAGCCGATCTACGCACTCTCCGCACTGCAACTGGGTGATGCGATGCGTTTTTTCGACAGCTTGCAACTGACGGGGGCAAAACAGGCCATCGCCGAAAAAATTGCCGGTGAAATCAGCAACCGCCTGCGCTTTCTGGTCGATGTCGGGCTGGATTATCTGTCGCTCGACCGCTCGGCCGATACGCTGTCGGGGGGCGAATCGCAGCGCATCCGCCTCGCCAGCCAGATCGGCTCCGGCCTGACCGGTGTGATGTATGTGCTGGACGAACCGTCGATCGGCCTGCACCAGCGCGACAACACGCGGCTGCTCGACATGCTGAAACGGCTGCGCGACATTGGCAACTCGGTCATCGTCGTCGAACACGATCATGACGCGATCATGCATGCCGACCACGTGGTCGATATGGGCCTGGGTGCCGGCGAGCATGGCGGAAGGGTCATCGCCGAAGGCACGCCAGCGGAAATCATCGCCCACCCGGAATCACTGACCGGCCAGTATCTGTCCGGACGCAGGCGCATCGATGTTCCGGCGCTGCGCCATCGCATCAACCCGCAGCGGCAGCTGGTCATCAAAGGGGCTCACGGCAATAATCTCAAGGATGTCTCGGTAGGGATTCCCATCGGACTATTGACCTGCGTCACCGGCGTCTCCGGCTCCGGCAAGTCGACGCTGGTCAACGACACGCTGTATCTTTCTGCGGCACGCGATCTTTATGGCAGCAATGTTGAACCTGCACCGTACACAGCCATAGAAGGCATGGAATTTTTCGACAAGGTCGTCAATGTCGACCAGAGTCCGATCGGCCGCACGCCGCGCTCCAATCCTGCCACCTACACCGGACTGTTCACACCGATCCGCGAACTCTATGCCGGCGTACCCGAGTCGCGTGCCCGCGGCTACAGCGCGGGCCGATTCTCGTTCAACGTCAAGGGCGGGCGCTGCGAAGCCTGCCAGGGCGACGGCGTTTTGAAAGTCGAGATGCATTTTCTGCCCGACATCTACGTGCCCTGCGATACCTGCCATGGCAAACGTTACAACCGGGAAACCCTAGATATCCGCTATAAAGGCAAAGCCATTCACGAAGTACTGGCAATGACCGTGGAGCATGCACTGGAGTTTTTCAGCGCGGTTCCGACACTTGCGCGAAAACTGCAGACGCTGATGGACGTCGGTCTCGGTTACATCACGCTGGGCCAGAGCGCGACCACGTTGTCGGGTGGCGAGGCGCAGCGTGTCAAGCTCGCGCTCGAACTGTCAAAACGCGACACCGGCCGCACCCTGTACATCCTCGATGAACCGACGACCGGTTTGCATTTCCACGACACCGACCTGCTGCTGCGCGTGCTGCATCGCCTGCGCGACCACGGCAACACCATTGTCGTTATCGAACACAACCTCGACGTCATCAAGACTGCAGACTGGGTCATCGACCTCGGCCCCGAAGGCGGTGGCGGCGGCGGCCGGATCATTGCCGAAGGCCCACCTGAACTCATCGCCGCAAACGCAGACAGCCATACCGGGGTTCATCTTAAAACGGTGCTGATGTGAAAACCGAAGCGGCCCGTGAACTGCTGACCGGAAGCTTTGCCGCCGCTGTCGCGGCTGCAGACCCGCAGCACATCCTGCCCGCACACCTGCCGCCGCCCCCAAAAGGACGCACGCTGGTGGTCGGCGCGGGCAAGGCTGCAGCATCGATGGCACTGGCCGTGGAACAATCGTGGCCGGCTGCTGCGCCCCTCGATGGTCTGGTCATCACGCGTTACCGCCATGGACTGCTGACCAATCGCATCACCGTAATTGAAGCCGGACATCCAGTGCCGGATGCGGCCGGTGAACAGGCTGCTGCTGAGATCCTGAAACGGGTCAAAGCACTGACGCCGCAGGATCTGCTGCTGGTGCTGGTCTCCGGTGGCGGTTCGAGTCTGCTGTCGTTGCCGGCGGAAGGCATTTCGATGGCGCACCTTAAACAGGTCACCAAACAGCTGTTGCATTCGGGTGCGCCGATCCAGGCAATGAATACGGTGCGCAAACACCTGTCGCTGATTCAGGGTGGCAGGCTGGCCGCGGCTTCACGCGCGCCGGTGCTGGCGCTGGTGATCTCGGATGTGACCGGTGATGACCCGACACATATCGCCTCTGGTCCCTGCGCACCGGACCCGACAACTTACGCTGATGCGATCGCAATCCTTGAACGTTACGGGGTACAGCCGCCGCCCGCGATTGCCACCCACCTGGCGAGTGGCGCACGCGGAGAAATTGCCGAAACGCCGAAGGCCGGCGACCGTGCATTTGCCAGGGCCGAGAACAAGGTCATTGCAACAGCGTGGCAATCGCTGCAGGCCGCAGCGGACTACTTCCGCGCAAAGGGCATTACGCCGGCCATTCTCGGTGACTCAGTCACCGGCGAGGCTCGCGAAGTCGCCAAAGTATATGGAGCAATGTCCCGTGGCATCCGCGAACACCATGCGCCCTGGCAGCCGCCGTTGGCGCTGATCTCCGGTGGAGAATGCACGGTTACAGTCCGCGGCCAGGGCCGCGGCGGCCGTTGCGCGGAATTCCTGCTGTCACTGGCTCTTGATCTGGATGGCGCCGCAAACATGCATGCACTGGCCTGTGACACTGATGGCATCGACGGGTCGGAAGACAATGCCGGTGCCCTGCTAACGCCGGATTCACTGCAACGCGCAGCACGCAAGCACATCAACGCTACGGCATTGCTGGACCGCAATGATGCCTACGGCTTTTTTGAAGCGACCGGAGACCTCGTCGTCACCGGGCCGACGCGCACCAACGTCAATGACTATCGCGTGATCCTGATTACCTGAAACAGTCTCAGGCAATATCCCAATAAAATTATAAGTATTTGTTTTTAAAGTATTTTTTTATAATTTACCGACGTAAAAAAACCGGGCGAACCCCGGTTTTTTTACGCGCCGCCGGTGATCAAGCAGTTGCTGTTTCCGTCTTCGCTTCAGCAGCTTCTTCCGGACGATCCATCAGTTCGACATACGCCATCGGCGCGTTGTCGCCCTTGCGGAAGCCAAATTTCAGGATGCGCAGATAGCCGCCGTTACGTTTGGCGTAACGCGGACCCAGCAGTTCGAACAGCTTGACCACGTTTTCGCGGTCGCGCAGGCGATCGAATGCCAGACGGCGATTGGCCAACGAGGGCTTCTTGCCCAGCGTGATGATCGGTTCGACCACGCGGCGCAGTTCCTTGGCCTTGGGCAACGTGGTTTTGATCGCTTCGTGACGCAGCAGCGAGTTGGCCATATTGCGCAGCATTGCCAGTCGATGGCTGCTGGTGCGATTGAGTTTCCGTAAACCGTGACGATGACGCATGATGCCCTCTTAAACCTTTTCGAGGCCGGCAGGCGGCCAGTTTTCCAGCTTCATCCCCAGCGTGAGACCGCGGGACGCCAGCACTTCCTTGATTTCGTTCAGCGACTTGCGGCCCAGATTCGGGGTCTTCAGCAACTCCGTTTCGGTACGCTGGATCAGATCGCCGATGTAATAGATATTTTCTGCTTTCAGACAGTTGGCCGAACGCACGGTCAACTCCAGATCATCGACCGGACGCAGCAGCACCGGATCAATCTGGGTGGCCTTCTTCTCCTCGATCAGCGCCGGGGTGCCTTTTAGATCGGCAAATACGGACAGCTGTTCGACCAGCACGCGGGCCGCATAACGCACGGCTTCTTCCGGATCAATCGCACCGTTGGTCTCGATGTCGATCACCAGTTTGTCGAGGTCGGTACGCTGTTCAACACGTGCCGATTCAACTGCATAACTGACGCGACGCACCGGGCCGAAAGATGCATCGAGCACCAAGCCGCCAACGCTGCGCGCTTCTTCATCGCCGCGACGGGTCACGGCAGCAACGTAGCCGCGGCCTTTTTCGACCTTGATCTGCACGTCAAGCTTGCCGCCTGCCGTCAAATGCGCAATTACGTGATCGGGGTTGATGATTTCGACGTCATGCATCGGCTCGATATCAGCCGCTGTCACCACACCTTCACCCGTTTTCTTCAACGTAAGAATAGCTTCGTCGCGGTTATGCAAACGCAGGACGATGCCTTTCAGGTTCAACAGGATGTCGACCACGTCCTCCTGGACGCCGTCAATCGTGGAGTACTCGTGCAGCACGCCGGCAATCTTGACTTCCGTTGCCGCGTAACCGGGCATGGAAGACAGCAGCGTGCGGCGCAGTGCATTGCCGAGCGTGTGGCCGTAGCCGCGCTCGAACGGTTCCATCGTAACCTTGGCATGGAACGGTGACACACCCTGTACATCGATGATCCGAGGCTTGAGGAAGGCGCTGCTGGACATGACGGATCTACCTCTCGGAAATTATTTCGAGTAAAGCTCGACGATGAGCGACTCATTGATCGTGGACGGCAGTTCGGAACGCTGCGGACGGGCCTTGAAGGTACCTTTCAGCGCCTTCGAGTCGACCTCGATCCACTCCGGATAGCCGCGGGACTCGGCTGCCTCTGACGCACCCTTGATGCGCAGTTGCGCCTTGGCCGGCTGCGCCACTTCGACGACATCGCCCGGACGGCACTGGAACGACGGAATATTGACCCGCTTGCCGTTGACGAGAATGCCGTTGTGACGAACCACCTGACGTGCTTCCGTGCGCGAAGCGCCGAAGCCCATGCGGTAAACGACTGTGTCGAGCCGGCTTTCGAGGCTCTGCAGCAATGCTTCGCCGGTTACGCCCTTGCTGGCAGCGGCTTCCTTGTAGGTCTTGCGGAATTGCCGCTCGAGAATGCCGTAAATCCTGCGCACCTTCTGTTTCTCGCGCAGCTGAACGCCATAACCCGAAAGACGGGAATTCTTCTGGCCGTGCTGCCCGGGGGGGTAGGCACGACGCTCCATCGCACATTTGTCGGTGAAACACTTCTCCCCTTTGAGGAAAAGTTTTTCGCCTTCGCGCCGGCACTGCCGGCATTTTGCATCGAGATTCCTGGCCACTTGTGGGATCTCCCTTAAATTCTGCGCTTCTTCGGCGGACGGCAACCGTTATGCGGCACGGGCGTCACATCGGAGATGCTGGTGATCTTGAAACCTACGGCGTTCAGCGCGCGCACTGCGGACTCGCGACCGGGTCCGGGTCCCTTGATCAGGACCTCGATGTTTTTCACGCCGCACTCCTGCGCCAGACGACCGGCCTTCTCGGCAGCGATCTGCGCAGCAAACGGTGTCGACTTGCGCGAACCCTTGAAACCGTTGCTGCCCGAAGTCGCCCAAGCCAGAGCATTGCCCTGACGGTCGGTGATCGTGACGATCGTGTTGTTGAAGGAAGCGTGAACGTGGGCGACGCCTTCCGCCACATTCTTCTTGACCTTCTTGCGAACTCTGGTGCTTGCCTTAGCCATATATAGTCACTCTCAATTAAGCGGCCGGACGCTGGATTTTCACTGCGGCCTTGCGCGGGCCCTTGCGGGTACGCGCGTTGGTACGGGTGCGCTGGCCACGAACCGGCAAACCGGCGCGATGACGCTTGCCGCGCCAGGTGCCGAGATCCATCAGTCGCTTGATGTTCATGGAGATCTCGCGGCGCAGATCACCTTCAGTGGTGAACTTTGCCACCTGCTCGCGCAGTTTTTCCATGTCCGTATCGGACAGGTCCTTGATCTTGGTTGCGGTGTTGATGCCTGCCGCCGCGCAAATCTGGCGGGCACGGCTCCGGCCAATTCCGTAGATTGCCGTCAGCGCGACTTCTGCGTGCTGATGGTTTGCAATATTGACGCCACCTATGCGGGCCATTTACTCACCCCACCAATGGAAAACTGGACATTATAACTTTTGACAGATTCATATTCAATGAACCGATCAACCCTGACGCTGCTTGTGGCGCGGATCCTTGCAGATCACACGAACCACACCATTGCGCTTCACAACTTTGCAGTTGCGGCACATGCGTTTAACCGATGCTTGCACTTTCATGTAATACCTCTTTCGCTCGCAGCCTATTTCGCCCGGAAAACAATGCGCCCTTTGGTCAAATCGTAGGGCGTCAGTTCAACGGTCACCTTGTCCCCGGGCAGAATCCGGATGTAATGCATCCGCATTTTTCCCGAGATATGGCCAAGTACCATGTGGCCATTCTCCAGCTTTACCCGAAACGTCGCATTGGGCAGGGTCTCAACGATCTCGCCCTGCATCTGTATCGTGTCTTCTTTCGCCATTTACCGCGTCGGGAACACACCGCCTTTAAAGTTTGCTTTCTTAAGCAGACTTTCATATTGATGCGACATCACATAAGCCTGCACCTGCGCCATGAAATCCAGGGTAACCACCACGATGATCAGCAGCGATGTTCCACCAAAGTAAAACGGCACATTCTTCCAAACGATCAGCAATTCCGGCACCAGGCAGACCAGCGTGACATAAATCGCGCCGCCCAGTGTCAAACGCATCGTAACTTTCTCGATGTAGCGTGCAGTCTGGTCACCGGGACGTATTCCAGGAACAAATGCACCACTCTTTTTCAGATTTTCTGCAGTTTCCTTGGGGTTGAACACCAACGCCGTATAGAAAAAACAGAAGAAAATAATTGCGGCCGCATAAAACAAGGTGTAAATCGGTTGGCCGGGATGCAGCACCGCTGCAACGCTCTTCAGCCAAGCCATTCCTTCGTTCTCACCCAGCCAACCGGCTACAGTGCCCGGAAACAGGATGATGCTCGAAGCGAAGATCGGCGGTATCACGCCCGACATGTTCAGCTTCAACGGCAGATGTGAAGATTGCCCGCCATAAACTTTACGTCCGACCTGCCGCTTCGCATAATTCACCAATATCTTGCGCTGGCCCTTTTCAACAAAGCACACAAACGCGGTTACTGCCACGACCAGGACAAAAATGAACAGTACGAACGGGATTGAAAATGCCCCGGTCCGAGCCAGTTCCAACGTGCCGCCAACAGCCTGCGGAAAACCTGCCGCAATGCCTGCAAAAATGATCAGCGAGATGCCATTGCCAATTCCACGTTCGGTAATCTGTTCACCGAGCCACATCAAGAACATTGTGCCAGTGACCAGCGTGACCATTGCCGTCAAACGGAACATCAGGCCAGGATCAATCGCCACTTTCTGCTGCTCAAACGCAATCGCAATGGCCATGCCCTGAACAATGGCCAACGCTGCCGTTCCGTAGCGCGTGTATTGCGTAATCTTGCGCCGACCGGATTCACCCTCTTTCTTCAGTGCTTCCAGTGTTGGTGAAACAACGGTCATTAGCTGCATGATGATCGATGCAGAGATGTAAGGCATGATGCCCAGCGTAAAAATCGAGAACCTTGACAGTGCACCACCAGAAAACATGTTGAACATGTCGAGGATGCCGCCACGCTGCGACCGGAAGAGTTCCGCGAGTTGAGCCTGATCAATGCCCGGCACCGGAATAAAAGAGCCGATGCGGAAAACGATCAGTGCACCAACGAGGAAAAGCAGGCGACGCTTGAGGTCACCAAACTTTCCAGCTCCCGACAGTGCAGCTCCAGCGGCCAAAACTTAGCTCCCGGCCTTTTCCGCAGGCTGTTCAATGCTACCGCCAGCCTTTTCAATCGCCGCTTGAGCACCTTTGCTCGCCAGAACACCTTTCAACGACACCTTGCGTTTGATTTCACCGGCCCGAATAACCTTGGCACGTTTTGCCAGTCGCGACACAACACCAGCCTTCTTCAAGATTTCCAGATCGATCGATTCCGCGGTCATCTTTTGCAAAGTGTCCAAACGGACTTCCGCAGTATCACCAGCCGAAAGTGACTGAAAACCGCGCTTTGGCAGTCGACGATGCAGCGGCATCTGGCCACCCTCGAAGCCAACCTTATGAAAACCGCCAGCACGAGCTTTCTGGCCTTTGTGACCCCGACCCGCAGTCTTGCCGGTCCCGGAACCAATGCCGCGACCTACACGCTTCTTGCTGTGTTTGGCACCGCTGGCCGGTTTGATGTTGTTCAGTTCCATTTATCCCTCGCAACGAACGAGATAGGCGACTTTTTTGATCATGCCGCGAACCGCCGGAGTATCGACGAGTTCGACGGTATGACGAATGCGGCGCAGGCCCAAGCCGCGCACACAAGCGCGATGCTCGGGGCGGGTGCCGATCAGGCTACGCAGCAGCGTGACCTTTACAGTTTTACCCTGAGGTTTATTGGCCATGGTTTATCCCTGAATTTCTTCAACCGATTTGCCGCGCTTAGCAGCAATTTCTGCAGGCGTGTTCATTGCCGTCAAACCGTTGATCGTGGCGCGAACAATGTTGTACGGATTGGTCGAGCCGATACATTTGGCCAAGATGTTAGCAACACCCATGACTTCAAGCACAGCACGAACTGGACCGCCGGCGATGATGCCAGTGCCTTCCGATGCAGGCTGCATGTAAACCTTGGATGCACCGTGGCGCCCCATGACAGCATGCTGCAACGTACCGTTCCTGAGTTGAACCTTGACCATCTTGCGGCGTGCTTCTTCCATGGCTTTCTGCACGGCAACCGGCACTTCACGCGCCTTGCCCTTGCCCATGCCGATGCGGCCATCGCCATCGCCCACCACGGTCAGCGCGGCGAAGCTCATGGTGCGACCACCCTTCACGACCTTGCTGACGCGGTTGACCGCGATCATCTTTTCGCGAAGACCGTCGTC
>CAMAYE010000104.1 GCA_945862135.1 Bordetella parapertussis | reverse complement strand
GCTCCACTGGCTTTCCATAGAGAACGCGAACGATGGCATTTACGTCATTGATCTCAGGGGGAAGGTGCTCCACGTCAATCGCGCGTTCTGCACGATGCTCGGTTACTCCAGAGATGAGCTTGAGCATTGCAACGTGCACGACTGGGATGCCGGTTTCGATCCCGGACAACTGCATACGGAACTGGCGGAGCTTACTGATCAGCGCAAGATTGTTCATACCGTTTATCGGCGCAGGGACGGAAGCTCTTTCAATGTAGAGGTTGCTGTGGCGGCATCCTATGTCGGCGGCATTGCAGTAGTGCATTGTGCCTGCCGCGATTTAAGCGATGCGCGTCGTACAGCAGATGCGCTTGCCGAGTCGGAGCACCGCTTCTGCTCACTAATGCAGCAGTCCATTGCCGGGGTTTACATTGTTCAGGATGGTGAACTGGTATACGTGAATCCGCATTTTGCCGGCATGTTCGGCTATACCAGTGCCTCCGAGATCAAAGGATGCAAGGTTGAGGATCTAGTCGCAAGACAGTGGCGGGAGCAGGTTCTCGAAAACATGAACCAACGCCTGTCGGGAAATTGCCATCGAACGCACCTTGAATTTGTAGCGCTGCGTCGTGACGGCAGCGAATTTGAGGTTTCTGCGGATGGTGCTGTTGCGACCTATCAAGGGCGGCCGGCTCTGGTGGGACTGATCGAGGATATGTCAGACCATCAGAAAACAGCAGATGCATTAAAGGCTTACGTATCCAAACTTGAACTCGCTGTACTGGGAACGGTGCAGGTGGCTTCATCGATGGTAGAAATGCGCGACCCCTACACAGCGGGCCATGAGCGTCGGGTCGGCGAGATTGCCGCAGCCATCGGCCGCAAAATGGAATTGGACAGCCATCGTATCGAAGGTCTGCGCATCATCGGGCAGGTGCACGATATCGGCAAAATCGGCATCCCTGCGGAAATACTTTCCAAACCCGGGAGACTTTCGCGAAGTGAAATGGATTTGATTCGCGAACATTCTCAAAAGGGCTACGAGATATTGAAAACGGTGGAATATCCCTGGCCCATCGCAGACGCGGTACTGCAGCACCATGAGCGCATGGATGGCTCGGGTTATCCGCAGGGGCTGTCAGGCGACGAGATCGTCATAGAGGCGCGGATCATGGCCGTTGCAGATACGATCGAGGCGATGTCGGCACACCGTCCTTACCGCGCGGGACTGGGTATTGATGCCGCATTGAACGAGATCGAACGCGGCAATGGCATCCAATACGATCCGGAGTCGGCGGAGGCCTGCCTGCAATTGTTTCGCGAGGACCGCTTCAGCCTTCCGGGGTGACTACAGCACCAGTGGCTGGCCGTACCCGGTCAGTTCGAGATACCCACGGCCGATAACGCCTCCGCTGTTGCTTGCAGTGACCGCTCCCTCCCAGTACACCGCTCCTGTCGTGCGTCGCGTGTCGTTTTCCTGATCGTCAAAAAGCGGTTCAAGAATGATTTCCAGTCTGCCAACGACGATCCTGAAAGCCACCGGATATTGTGTTCCTGTGCGTGGTGACTTCCATAACCGCAATACAGAGAAACGTATTTCACCAGGGCCGAAAGAACGGCTGCGACCCGTGGTATCACGTAGGGTAGCCGCAGACCAGATCGGCTGAGATGACTTTTGCGCACGCATCCGGAAAGCCATTAAGGCACCCCCATCGTCGAGATTGATGCCAATCCAGTCCCAGCCGGAAGCATCAGCAGGCAGGTATGACGATGACCACTCGTGATCCAGCCATGCCTGACCAGTTACGGGTTCCGCCGATTGACCAAGGCGCAGCATACCGCTGACCTTCAGATGTGGTGCACTGTAATAATGGCTCGCCGAGTCCTGGCCCGGACCTTTGCGGCTGTATCCGTTCTTGCCTTGCAGCATCAGCGCTTGTGTGGGTATGAATGCCAGATCCAGCTTCAATTCGGATGAACTGATTTGCGTTTGATAAGTGCCACCATGGCGCGTCAGATGCCAATCATCCAGCCAAACTCGGGTGTCATCCGTAGCTGCCCCGGCCAGTCCAAAGCCCGCGCGGGCTGCACGCTGGACATGCAGCAGGCGGCGCTGAGCCGGATCTGCCACAGCCGCGTGGGCGATGATGATGTGCTCGGGATTGAATGCACTGGGGTTTCCTGACTGCAGTTGCGGTTTGGCACGAAAAAAGGTGATCTGGACGCCAAGATCACGCCGCTTGCTGTCACGTACCCAGCCTGTGATGTACCACCATTCGATACGGAAATCCGGGTGACTGCCGTGATCGTTCGGGAATATCAAGGTACGAGCAGGATCTGGCAAGCCGTGTTTTGCCGGAGCCGTGGCTTCTGCACCGGAGCCGCACCAGGTCGCGAGTGCAGCCAGCATAATTCGCCGTCTAAACGGGTCCATCTACCAGTCCTCGCGAACCGTAGACGCCACATCGATGCGCATGACGCTGCGGGCACTGAAAACTGCAGTGGCGGCTGCACAGGCGACCGTCACGACGAAGAGCAGCAGTAGCGGCGACCACGGTATATGTAATTCCATGCTCCAGTGGAAGGATTGCCTGTTGATGACATGGATCAGCACCAGTCCAATCAAGGTGCCAACTGCGAGCCCGCAAAATGCACCCACGCCTGCTGTTAACGCACCTTCACCGGCCAGCATTGCCGAAATCTGTCCTCGGGTCATTCCGAGGTGACGCAGCACGCCAAACTCGCGGCGCCGCGCCAGGGCCTGCACGCTGAAGGCGATACTGACGCCAAACAAGCCAACCACCAGCGCAGCGAGCTCGAGGGCCCAGGTAATCGCGAAAGTACGATCAAAAATGTCCATGGATATGCGCCGGATGTCACTGGCGCTGGCGATTTCCACTGTTGAATGCGTGGTCATCGCCGCTCGCAGGGCCTGTTCGACCTTTGGGATGTTTGTTGAGTCGGAGAGGCGTATGGCTGCATCGTTAACCGTTTCGTCACCAGTGAGTTTCCTGTAAACGCTGCGGTCGATGATTACGGCACCGTTTTGACGCGAGTAGTCGCGCCAGATGCCAGCGACAATAAAGGTCTGCGCAATATTACCCAACGGCAGGTTAATGATTTGACCGGTTTTCCAATCAAACAATGCCGCTGCGATTTCGCTGATCCAGGCAGCGGGCGGCGCGCCTTCTGGCAATGCGGCTGGCGGACTGACCAGGGGCATCGCGGTTGGAGTTCGCTGATCCGGCAAATCCCTTGCAATCAGTGTGAGCGCGGGTTGATTGGCCTCGATAAGCAGACTCTGGTAACGCGAATAAACGATTGATGCGATGCCTTCTGTATCGGTGATGCGCTGTTGCTCCATCGGTGAAAGTACCACGGTTTCTCCGGCGTTTGCTGCACGCAGATAAAGATCTGCCGGCAGAACCTGATCCAGCCAGCTGTCCAGCGACTGGCGGAATGACAGGACCATGATCAACATGGCCACGACAAGACTGAAGCTCACCAGAATTGCGGCAACGCTGATGGCGACGTGGCGCGTTGTGGCTTTTAGTTGTGCAAGTCCCAATGCCAATGCAAGTGTTGAGGGCAGCGGTACAGGGGAAAGCAGGCGTCCCGCCAGCGCCGGCATCAGCAGCACGGCGCCGATCAGCAGCAGGGCTATGGCGCCATAACCAGCGACAGGCAAACCGCCGACTGGCGGCAGCAGTGAGAGCGCAGCGCCAACCAGCATCGCCGCCATTCCGCTGAGGATCAACAGTGGACGGTGAAGTTCGTCGCCATCATCCCCGGCATGCAGGGCGCTTGCAGGCTGACGTCGTGCGGCATCCCATGCCGGCAACGCGGTGCCGATGACCGAGAAGGTGATGCCCAGTCCGAGAAAAGCGGCCAACGTCCACGGATCCGCCGTCAGGCCCGCGTTTAGGTTTCGGAAATATTCGGCACCCAGATCTGCACCAGCAAAGGCCATGGCCTGTCCTGCCAGCGCATAACCGCCAAGGAGTCCGATGATCCCGCCAATGCAACCGATCAGAGCGCCTTCAACAATAAGCCAAGACAATACCTCGCCACGGGTCACTCCAAGCGCGCGCAGCAGCACGATTTGCGTGCGCCTTCTCAACAAAGCCAGAACTTGTGAGGAGAACACCATGAATGTTCCGGTAAACAACGCGATCAGCGCCAGCATGTCGAGATTCAATCGGTAGGCGCGGGTGAGGGCGAGACTGCGCTCACTATCGGTTTGCGGTGTCAGCGCATGCACGCCGGGAGGCAGTTGCGCCTGCAACCGGCGCTGGAACGTTGTCAGATCGGTTCCTGAATGCAGACGCAGATCAATCCGGCTGATGATTCCGAGCCGATGGAAACGCCATTGGACCGCCGCAATATCCATGATCCCGAGACGCTGCCGATAAACACTGTCCGGAAGAATTCCGGACACACGCAAATCAAGTCTCTGTGTGCCGACCTGCAAGGCCACGGCATCACCCTTGGTGACGGCCAGTTCTCTTGCGGCACTTGCTGAAAGCCGGATGGCATTGGCATCGAACATCACATTGCCCGCGCCGCCATCCCAACCCGCTAGTTGGGGCTGAAGGGCATACGCGCGCAATGCGTCGATGCCGATGATTTTCAGGGTATCGCGGCGACCGTATAGCGCAGCTTCAAGCTCAATCACAGGACTGGCCAGTGTCACTTCCGGCAGTTTTGCGATTTGCGGATACAGTTGTTCGTCAAATCCGGCACGGCCGCCGCGGACTATCAGATCCGCTTCGCCGGCGAGTTGTCGCGCAGCACGCTCAAATTCGCTGGCAGCGCTGGCGTTGATCAGGTGCACCGCAAGGCCAAGAGCAACGCCAATCGCGATCGCGGCTACAGCAAGCAGGCTTCTCCCCGGAGCGGCGTACAGCGGGCCGCTGACCAGGGCTCGCCAGACTGCGGCGTTCATGCCACCTGCAGCGAACCGTGGTGCAGACGGAAAATGCGGTCAGCAGTGGAAGCGGCGGTGCTGGAATGCGTCACCAGGATGCCGATGCTGTTATGCGCCTTGATGCGTTCGCGAAGCAGGCGCAACACGATGTCTGCACTTTCCGCATCAAGGTTACCTGTAGGCTCATCGGCCAATACCAGTTTGGGTTCGTGAGCCAGGGCACGGGCTACCGCAACGCGCTGGGATTCTCCACCGGAAAGCGTTCCGGGAAAACGATGGATGGCCTCTGCCAGTCCGACGGCAGTTAAAGCAGCATGCGCTTTTCGTTGAGCATCGCGATGACTGACGCCATTGAGTTTCAGGGTCAGTGCTGCATTGTCGAGAACGGTCAAATAAGGCAGCAGCAGAAATGCCTGGAATACAAATCCAATGTCACGACGGCGCAGGCGCGTGCGACTATCGTCGTCCATCTCGGTGACGTTCCGGTTGTGCAGGGTCACGGTTCCGGAGTCGGGAAGATCAAGGCCGGCAATCAAATTCAGCAGGGTTGATTTGCCGCAACCGGATTCACCGATGATGGCGATGTAGTCGCCGGGCGAGAGTTCAAGGCTGACATCCTCGAGTATGGCGCGCGGTGCAGGGCCCTGATACGTTTTATGGAGGTGCGACAGGTTCAGCATGGCAGGCGCATTATGAAGCACTGAACGTCCTGAACCATGCCGGATTATTGGCGCAGTGTTCTTGTCGTGGACGCCAGATTTGTCTTTGCCTTAACTCGAATCGCGACAGTCGGTCACTGAATGGCTGATGGTATTATTGAAGCTGTTTTAGACGCGTTTGCAATTAAGGAGAATTCTTTTGAAATCAATAAGTTATAATATATCGAGGATTGGTTTTGGTATTTTGGCTGCGGTCATGGCAATGCCGCTCGCCGCACAGAGTTACCCATCCAAACCGGTACGCATGATCATCCCTTTTTCGGCTGGCGGCGCCGCCGATGTGCCGGGGCGCATCGTGATGCAAAAACTCGGTGAAGCAGTGAAGCAGCAGATTCTGGTGGATAACCGTCCCGGTGCCGGCTCAACCATCGGCGCAGATACCGCTGCGAAGGCGGCTCCCGATGGTTATACGATATTCATGATCAGCAACACGCATTTCGTCAGCGCCGCTCTTCACAAGAAACTGGCCTACGATTCGCTGAATGATTTCACGCCGGTGACACAAATCACCAGCGCACCGAATGTGCTTGTGGTGCATCCTTCACTGCCTGTCAAATCGGTTAAAGATCTGATCACCCTGGCCAAGGCCAAGCCGGGGCAGATCGATTACGCATCGTCGGGCAATGGCAGTACGCAACATCTGACCGGAGCATTGTTTGCAAACATGGCCGGCATCAACATGACTCACATTCCGTATCGCGGGAGTGGACCTGTCACATCGGACCTGCTCGGCGGGCAGGTGATGGTCGCCTTTCCGGGTATTGCCGGCATGTTGCCCCACATCAAGACCGGCAAACTGCGCCCGCTGGGGGTGACTGGAAGCAAACGTTCACCGGAACTGCCGAACGTGCCGACCATCGCCGAAGCAGGTATCAAAGGTTATGAAATGGTGGCCTGGTTTGGCGTTGCGGGGCCGAAAAACCTGCCACGAGACATTCAGATGAAACTGCACAGTGAACTGCTGCGCGTGCTGAAAACACCAGAGATGAGTAAAAGCCTGCAGGCTGTGGGGCAGGAGCCGGCATGGCAGGACTCGCCGGAGAAGTTTTTCGACTTCATGAAAATCGAGGCTGCTAAATGGGCAAAAGTGGTCAAGGCCAGCGGCGCTGAGGTCAATTAATTCCGCAATGCAGCATCAGCCGTCCTGAAAACGCCGCTTCGTGCGGCGTTTTCTTTTGGCGTTGCTCTGCTGAATTGATAAGATGATTGCAGAGTTCCAAAAAAACAATGGAGGAGTACATCATGAGGCAAAGCAGGTTTCCGGCATACGCCATGTCATTTGCGATTTTTGTCGCGATGCTGCCGCAAGCGGCATTCGCAGCAGATAAATACCCCGAACGTCCGGTTCGGATGATCATCCCGTTCGCAGCCGGTGGCGCAACTGATGTGCCAACGCGGCTTGTTTCCGCCAAACTGGCGGAACGTATGGGGCAGCAATTTGTGGTTGACAACCGGCCAGGCCAAGGCGGTGCGCTGGGCACAGCGGTAGCAGCCAAGGCTGAATCCGACGGTTATACGATCTTGCAGATCGCTACGCCTTTTGTGGTCAGCCCGCATGTTTACAGCAAACTGTCTTACGATCCGCTGAAGGATTTTATTCCGGTCACGCAATTCGGCTCTGCGCCGAATGTACTGGTTGTGCATCCGACATTACCGGCGAAATCGGTCAAGGAACTGATTGCTCTGGCCAAAAGCCAGCCGGGTAAGTTCGACTGGGCCTCCTCTGGAACAGGTGGTGGCCAGCATCTGTTCGGTGAGCTTTTCATGTCGATGGCCGGAATCAAGATCACCCACATCTCGTACAAGGGGAGCGGTGCGGCGGCAGCGGATCTGCTGGGCGGTCAGGTGAAAATCGGATTCCCGGGCATTGCCATCGCTCTGCAGCACCACAAATCGGGGCGACTGCTGGCACTTGCGGTTACCACCGCACAACGCTCGCAGCAAATGCCTGAAGTGCCCAGCATCGCCGAGGCCGGGGTACCGGGTTATGAAGCGACTTTCTGGATGGGCATGGCGGTTCCGAAAGGCACGCCCAAGTACATCATCGATAAGCTGCATCGCGAAACCACCGCATTGCTCAAATCGCCGGATATCGTTGAAGGATTCAAACGCGCCGGCACGGATGCAGCACCTTCTGATCCGTCGCAGTTCCGTAAATTCATCGAATCGGAATATGACAAATGGGGCAAGGTGGTCCGTGCCGTGGGCATCAAAGGCGGCTGAGCGTCGTATAAAAAGAAAAAAGCCGCCCATAGGCGGCTTTTTTTTGCCATTACATTATCTGGCCGCATTACGTTGTGGCCACATTTCATTAAGACCATCGACGTCGCTTGCCGAAATGGTGGTGCGCATCATGTTACGAGGCTGATCGTCTGGCCAAGGGCGGCCTCGATGCATGGTGGCGCGGTTATCCCACATGACCACATCGCCTGCACGCCAGCGATGCTGGTAAACATGCTCTGCTTGCGTGGCAATGGCCATGAGATCGTCAATGAGACTCAGCGCATCCGCACCGGCCATGCCCTCAATTCCACAGGTGTGTGAGGCGATGTAGAGCGCATCCCGGCCATTGACCGGATTACGCCAGCGAATGCGCCACGAAACCGGTGGCATGGTGGAGCGCTCACGTTCGGAGGCGAGGTGCGGTGCGATCTTGCCGCGAGAATGCGCATAGTCATGCCATGCAAAGGCATTTTCGAGTTTACTCCGAAGGTCAGCGCCGGTGTTCAGCCAGGCACGGCGCATAGAAACGAATTCGGTTTCACCGCCGCTGTTTGCAACCACTCGTGCAGACAGTACAGAAGCCAGCGCCGGCGGGATCTTGAAACAGCTGTCGGTATGCCAAAGCTGGTTGGCACGGGCACGCAGGGCTTCCTTGTGATCCGGCGGCACCAGTGTGCCGTCCGGCTCGATGTTGGTGAGGATGCTGAATGGCGTGCCTTCGCCGCGGGAGGCCGCTTTGGCAGTTTCCAGCGGTCCGAAACGACGCGAGAACGCGACCTGCAATTCGTCGGTGATCGGCTGATCTCGGAACACCAGCACTGAATGTTCTTCGAATGCCGCTCTGACTTTTACGTATGCAGAAGGGTCGGCAGCAACTTCGGTCATGCCGATGCCACGAATTTCTGCGGCGAATCCCGGGCCCACAGGTATCACTTCCATGTCCTGCTCCTCCAATGGATTGTTGTACTCTTTTATGTAATTGATTCTACGCCTGACAATTCAGGAAATTTCGCTGGAGTCACGATATGGAATGTCAGGCCGTAGCGGCGTTTGGCAAGTTTCAGCAGTGCGCGATCCTTGGTGATGAGGCAATGAGCTTGTGTGCCTGCTGCCAGTTCCAGGAATTTCTGGTCGTCCGGATCACGGCAGGAAGGAAGTTTGCCGACCGGTGGGGCGACGATGCAGCGGGCAACGCTGCGAAACCGGTTGATGCAGGCAGCCTGCGCAGCTGCATTCAGTGTCCATTTTTGCAACGGGTACGCCAGAACCCGGACCAGTTCCGCATCACATTCCTGATCAATGATGATTTCGGCTTTACCGGCAACGACCAGGTCTTGAATCGGTTTGATCGTGGCGTCATTGAATACCAGCCAGTCCAGCCAGACATTGGTGTCCAGTACAAGCCGGATCGGCACGATTTCAGTCTGCCTTGGGCGCGGGATGACTGTGTTGCTTCAGCAATTTCCAGGTCGAAGTCGCATATGCAATCATTTCGCCATGTTCATCCACCAGTTCCGAACGCAGGAAGGAAATGCTTCGGCCTTGCCGGATGAAGCGCGCAGTGCAGGTCAGACGTCCCGATCGTGCGGCTTTAAGATATTGCACTTTCATTTCAATGGTGGTGCCCGGACCGCTGGTCTGACGCAGCAGATGCCCCATCGAGACGTCCAGTGCGAATGCCGTGATGCCGCCGTGGATGCCGCCTTGCGGATTAAGCATGAACTCCTTCAGGTCGAAGGTAATGATGCATTCTTCAACGGTATATTTGAGTTCAAGTCCGAACAACCGGGCGAGAAAAAACTTGCCGAAATCCTGCTCATAAGTGGCCAGCGCATTTTCGAATGCCGCGCGCGCTTCAGTTTCATCAATACGGGTTTTGCGAGTCATGGTGGTCGGCAAAAGGCGCCATCCTAACATCGGTCTTGCCGCGTTGCGACGAATGGGGCTGCATCAGGATATTGTTGATGATATAGACTGCCCGAAGGGGCTCAAAAGATTCCATGATACGGAGGCGGATCAAATGTGGATGCTTAAAACGATGCACCGAACAGGGTTGTTGCTGATAACACTGTGGCCAGTGCTGGCGACTGCACAGCAGGCGGCATGGAAGCCTGACCGCAATGTCGAGATCATCGTTGGCACGGCACCGGGCGCCGCACCTGACAAGACTGCACGTCTGATCCAGCGCATATGGCAATCCCAGAAAATTTATGAAGGCCCATTGACCATCATGAACAAGCCTGGCGGTGGAAACGTGATTGCCTGGACCTATCTGAATCAGCATGCCGGCAACGGGCATTACCAGATGATCGGCAACCTGAATGTGGTGATCAGCCGGGCTCTGGGGCTGAGCCCGTATTCGCATGGGGATTACACCTGGATTGCAACGCTGTTTGACGAATATTTTGCGCTTTCGGTGCGGGCGGAGTCTGCAGTTCTTACCGGTCGCGATCTGATCGCCAGACTGCAGAAGGATCCGGCCTCGGCAGTCATCGGAGTATCCACCTCAATCGGTGGGGCAAATCATCTGTCCGCATCACTGGCGTTGCAGCGGGCTGGAATTGATCCGCGTCGCGTCCGTTTTGTGGCCTTCAAAGGCAGTGCAGAGTCGGTTACCGCGCTGCTGGGCGGCCATGTTGACGCCATTTCAACGGCAGTGTCAGCGGCGGTTCCTTATGTTCGCAATTCACAAATGAGAACTATCGCCGTGTCATCACCAAAACGCCTGGGCGGAGTATTGGCTACCGTTCCAACATGGAACGAGCAGGGGATAAACGGCGCCATGACCAATTTTCGTGCCGTGATGGCGCCCAAGGGAACAGACGCAGGTGCCATTAAATTCTGGGAAAGTCGTTATGCGCAACTGGCTGCACAAGACGACTGGAAAAAGGATCTGGAGGAAAATCTATGGGCCTGGAATTTTCTGGATGCCGCCAAAACGGCCGCAGCTGTAGCAGAGTCGGCCAAAGAGGTTGACGGGCTGGTCACCACTTTGGGGCTGCGCAAGTCACCTTGATGGAGAAAATTTTATAAGTATTTGATTTTATTAATATTTATTTCCATCCAGTAATTTTATTTCCTGACTCGACGCGCGATCCACCGATCAAGCTGGGCAGCAAACATCTGACGGTCACTATTGCTCAGTGCAGGCGGCCCGCCAGTTTCGACGCCGCTGCTGCGCAAGGTGTCCATGAAATTGCGCATGTCGAGCAGTCCTTGCACATTTTCCTTCGTGTAAAGTTCGCCGCGTGGATTGAGTGCGCTTGCCCCTTTCCCGACCGCGGCCGCAGCCAAAGGGATGTCCGCAGTGATAACCAGATCACCGGCAGCAGCAACTTCGACAATATGGTTGTCAGCGACATCGAAACCGCGAGGCACCTGGACCATGCTGATCCACGGTGATCGCGGCACCTGTAATGCGCGATTGGCCACCAACGTGACTTGCAGTGAAGCACGTTGCGCTGCCCGGTAAAGGATGTCCTTGATGACGCCGGGGCAGGCGTCGGCATCAACCCAAATCGTCATCCTCGCCGGACTGATGTCTAGTGTGCGGGCAGACGGAATACCGACTTGTCCTGCTCACCGAGTTGCGCCATCAGTCCGGTTTCCCAGGCCAGGTATTGCTTCATCGCCTCCCGGTTGCCGGCATGG
>CAMAYE010000103.1 GCA_945862135.1 Bordetella parapertussis | reverse complement strand
CGTTGCGGGCGGTGATTTTAACCCGTGACGCGTGGCGGAACGGCGCGCCCATTTTTTCGATCTCGGGATCGACATGCGCAGTGATGCGGGTGATGAAGTCGAGGATCTGCGGATCGGCGAGGCGTGCTTCACGGAACTGTTCGGTGAAGGCTGCGCCGTCCAGTGCGATGACTGCCATCCCGTAATACAGATTCATCTGCGCCGCAGTGACACCCTGCGCCTTGTATTCCCAGGCGCAGTGCACATGCGTCATCGGCGACAGGCCGGTTTCGACTTTGGCAATGTCACCGGCCTTGATGCCGTGTTCTTTCATCAGTTCCGACAGCGCATCGAGCGCGCTGTGGATGCTGGTGACGCTGGCATGCGGCTTATAGCCGACGTTCAATGTTTCCCAGGTCTTGCCGAGTCCATCAGTGAGGCGCGACGGATTCGGTTTGTCAGAGTAGGTCGACAGATAACCGCCGTACGGCGCTTCCAGCGCATCGAGAATGCCGGTGAAATCGCGTGAAGCCAGTTGCGCGGCATACACACCGCTCTGCGCCGCGCGGCCGCTGTGAAAGCGTTTGACCATCGCGCCTTCCTGCGCCGCCATCAGGCCGCCGGCCTGTGAGCCCGCCATGCCGAGCGCGTGCTGGAACTGCGTTGCGTTGAGGTTCAGCATGCGCGCCGCGGTGGCTGCAGCAACAAAAGTGCCTGAAGTGCCCTGCGGATGAAAGCCACGGAAAAACAGGCTCATCGTTGCTGCATTGCCGACACGGTGGCCGATTTCATAACCGGCGACCATGGCCGTCAGCAGATCGCGGCCCGAGACTTTGCCCTTTGACTCTGCGAGACCCAGCGCCACCGGTGTGGCGATCGATCCGGCATGGACGATGGATTCCTTGTGAATGTCATCCAGTTCAAACGCGTGGCCCGACGTTCCATTGACCAGTGCGGCGAGCGCCGGTGAGGTCTTGCGACCGAGGCCGATCAGCGTGGCTACCGCTTTGGCGCCTTCGGCATCGGCGAGTTCGGCAACTTTCCGGGTCCATGGCAGCGTCGCGCCGAACAGGCAGCAACCCAGGCTGTCGAGTAGCGACAGCTTGATACGCGCAACGGCCTCGGCGGGAATGTCCTCATAACGCAGCGCCGCACCGAAGCGGGCAAGATCGCGGGTGGCATCAGCGAGCAGCGGCGGTTTGTTCGAGGACATGGCGGGTTAACCCTGTGTGGCCGCTTTACCTGCAGCGGTGCCGGCGAGCTTGCCGAATACGGCGCCGGATACCAGGCCGGTGCCGCTCGGGTAGTTGAAGTAGAACAGGCCGCCGACCATTTCACCGGCGCAATACAGGCCGGGGATCGGCAACTGGTTCGAATCCACCACCTGACCGGATTCCTTGTCGACGCGCAGGCCGCCGAAGGTGAAGGTGATGCCGCAGGTCGTGGCATAGGCGTCGTAGGGCGGGGCGTCGAGCGCCTGTGCCCAGTTCGATTTCGGCGGCTCGATGCCGACTGTGCCCTTGCCGTCCTTGATCACGTGATTGAACGGCACATCTTTTTGCACAGCCGCGTTGTACTCACGCACGGTCTTCAGGAACTGTTCGGGATTGACGCCTTCCAGCTTGGTCGCGAGTTCTTCCAGCGTGTTGGCGCTGACCTTGGTCATGTACTTGATGCGGTATTCCGAACGCAGCAGCTTGGTGACTTTGGAGTCGAACACCTGCCAGGCGAACTGGCCCGGCTGCTTCAGTACTTCGCCGCCGTATTTGGCGTAGGTGAAGGAGTGGAAGTCATAACCTTCATCGACAAAGCGTTTGCCTTCGGCATTGATCAGCAGGCCGAAGATGTAGCTGTGTTTCTGGAACTGGTCGCCGACGCTGACGTCGCCGAATTCCGGCGCGTAACGGTCCCAGCCGGTGGCATGGCAGCCCGACCAGTTGCCGTAGGGCGCAGCACCGATGTCCAGCGCCATTTTCAGGCCGTCACCGACGTTGAAGCGCGTGCCGCGAACCTTCGCCAGTTCCCAGCCCGGGCCGAGGTAACGTGCGCGCATTTCGGGATTGGCTTCGAAGCCGCCGCAGGCCAGCACCACAGCCTTGGCTTTCATCTCGAAGGATTTGCCCTTCTGCCGCACCTGCACGCCGCTGACGGTGGCGCCGTCATACAGCAGCTTGATCGCGCGGGTTTCGAAATGCACCGGGATGCCGGCTTTTTTAACGGCCTTGTTCAGGTATTCCACCAGGCCTGCGCCGCCGCCGTGGGCTTCGATCGGCATGTTGCCGAAGAATTTGCGCTTGCCGTCGACCACTGCCGACTGGCGACCCCAGTTCGGCACGAACTTCACGCCTTTTTCGCGTAGCCAGATCATCGTCGGCAGGCTCTCGTTGACCAGATACTCCGACAGATCGGGATCAGTGCGGTAGGCGGTGAGCTGGTGGATTTTGTCGAGGAATTCCTCGCGGGTGTTGGTGCCGAAATCGGTCTCGGCGATTTCCTGCTCGGTGAGGTCCGTGATCTTCAGCAGATCCTCAACGGTTTCGTAAGCAAAACGCATGACGCCGCCGGCAAAACGGCTGTTGCCGCCACCTTCGTCTTCGGATGCGGCTTCGAGAATGGCGACTTTGGCGCCCTGGTCATGGGCCGACAGGGCGGCGCACATGGCGGCGTTGCCCTTGCCGACGACGATCACATCAAATTCGGACATTTTCTGAGGCCTTTCGGTGTGCAGGTTTGGAACGGTGCGCAATTATCCTTTCATCACACTCATGAGTAAAATGAGATTATTGCAACAATTGTTCGTTACTACGCATTAATAATCCAAAGCCGTTCGCCCTGAGCTTGTCGAAGGGCGTGTTCACCAAATGTAATCACCTAAACCATGAACATTGATACCCACGGCCTGCAGGCTTTTGCCCGCATTGCGGAACTCGGCAGCTTTCACCAGGCCGCAGAGGCACTGCATCTTTCGCAATCTGCACTGTCGCGGCGCATCAGCAAGCTGGAGGAGGAACTGGGCGTGCGCCTGCTCGACCGTACCACGCGCAAGGTGAGGCTTACCGCGGTTGGCCGCGACTTCCTGCCGCAGGCGCGTCGGCTGATCGAGGAACTGGAGAACTCGCTGGCCGGGCTGCGCGACATGGCCAAACGCGGCGCCGGTCAGGTCACTGTGGCCTGCGTGCCGACGGCGGCAATGCACATGTTGCCGCCGGTGATTCGTGATTACAGCGCGAAACATCCGGAAAATCGCATTCGCATTCTGGATGTGCATGCCAACGAAGTGCTGCAGGCCGTGCTCGGTGGCGAAGCCGAGTTCGGGCTGACGCTGTCCGGTGCCGATACGCCGGAACTGGAAACCGAAGCCCTGTTCGAAGACCCCTTCGTGCTGGCCTGCCACCGCGATCACCCGCTGGCAAAAAAGAAAACGGTGAAGTGGTCGGATCTGGAACAGCACCGCGTGATCACCGTTGGCCGCATGAGCGGCAACCGCGCGCTGCTCGACTTCGGCCTGCCCGGCAACCTGCCACAGCAGCGCTGGACCTATGAGGTTCAGCATTCATTCTGGACCGGGCTGGGCATGGTCGAAGCGGGTATCGGTGTGATTGCCGTTCCGGCATTGGCGCTGTCGGGGCGCAACAATCCGCAAGTGGTCAGCCGGCCGCTGGTCGAGCCGAGTCTGACGCGGACGGTGGCGGTGATCCGGCGGCGGGGCGTGACGTTGTCACCGGCGACGCAGGAGTTTCTGGCGATGCTGAAGAAGCGGTGGGGGCAGGGGCTGCGGGAGGTGCGTATCAAAAAATGAAAGCTAGGCCGACCCAGACTTCGACTCGACTTTTCTTGTTACGTGCAAATCAAGTATTCACTTGGAGCCTGTTTTCTTGCGGCTGTGACATTAATGAATACGCAAAAAAAGACCCCGCTGAGGCGGGGTCAGTTCGGGTCTTGAAGGATTATGCAGCTCGCTGCTTACGGCGGCCGAGCCATCCCAACAGTCCCAAACCCAGGCCCATCATCGCGTAGATCTCGGGTTCGGGGACGGGCGACACAGCGGGACCAGTAGTAATTTGAGCGTTCACGTTGCCATGGTCATATAGGTAGCTGCCATTATTGCCATACAGGATCTCGATCATGTCGCCAGCCTGCAATGTCAGCGAAGCCGGTGTGTAAATGGTGCTGATGAAGCTGGTGAGGGTGCTCGGGTAATCGAAAACGAATGTACCGATCGTATTGGCTACACCACCAAGCACTGAGTTGACGGTGACGTTGAAGCCGTTTCCGTTGTTGCCGTTTCCGACCATCTCGCTTTGCAGCTCAATCTTGCTGATTTGCATGGCGCTGGAAGCATGAAAAACCGCTGCCGTACTGGTACTGGGACCGGAATGAACAAATACACCATTGAAGGTGGCCAAGGTATTCGAAGGTGATGCCGGGCAGAATCCCGAAGTACAACCGCTTCCTCCGATATTGACCATGCCGCCGATTTGCTGGGGCGCAAGCTCGCCGCCGTAGTATGAGTCTCCATTGGGCGCGATCAGGCTACCGTTATGGTTGCCAACCTGAAAAGTCCATAAATCGCTGCTGGATTGAGCGGGGTAAGGCGACGGCAGTGATTCGAAATAGTCCCGCATGTCGAATACTGCGGCCTGCACAGAATTGGTCAT
Organism: Bordetella parapertussis; assembly: GCA_945862135.1. GTDB lineage: Bacteria > Pseudomonadota > Gammaproteobacteria > Burkholderiales > SG8-41. The sequence goes on along the minus strand of CAMAYE010000103.1, from coordinate 6,863 downwards.
GAAACACAGCAGGCCGATCATCAATGTCTTACGCATCGTAATTCCCTGGATATGTATTTGTATTCGCTTTTATTTTCAAGCGTAAAGCAAGTCGCAACTGGTTTGTCGACCGTGAAACTTTCGCAGACCCTGCAAACTTTGGACATGGGCAGGTCCTCTGGAATCGCATGGGAGGTTTTTACTATGGGTATGGGGACGCAAATTCGTGCTGCGCCAATGGCCCGGTGGCTTGCCTGCCATCAGTCGGCCAGGTTCTGGAGGCCTGATTTCAGCAATTGCAGCAATAAAAAGCCGCGCAGTCACAAAAGAGACCTTATGCGCTGTTCAGCCAGTATTCATGTAGAGCGTATTCACTCTGCGAACAACCAGCTCAGAAATTTAATTGAGGAAGAAATCAACAACGAGCTGAATGTTCGTTCGATGGTCAGGCTGCAACCCGCTGCGGCCCGCCCTTACCAGCAGCCAGCGCCGCAATCTCCCGCACATCCTTTGCGTTCTCGAAATCCTGGATCGCCGCATAAAGCCGCGCGACATTGTCAGTTGACAGTGCGCGTGCGGCGCAGTTGTCGAACTTGGCCTTGAGCATGTCGGCGGGCAGCGGCTTATCGACGCTGCGGCCCAGCGCCTGGTCGGTCTTGGTGCTGAAGACGCGGCCGTCGGTCAGCGTGACTTTTACTTCGGCGCCGAAATGGTTGTCGGCAGGGAACTGCTCGGTGGTGTAAGTCGCGACATGGATTTTCGGCAGGATCGCGCGTGTCGCGGGGTCTTTCCAGTTGTCGCCTTCGAAGTGTTCCAGCTTGACGGTGCGGTCCTTCAGCGCACGGGCCAGCGTGTACTGCACGCTGAACTTGGCGTCGAGGTATGACTGCGGATCGGGACGGTTGGTGTGTTCGAGGCGGCGCGTATGTGTCCAGGAATCGATGCGCGCGACCTGCTCGGGTTTCAGGTTGTTTTTCTGCACCAGTTCAAGCATGCAGTCGATGGCCGGGTGGGTGCTGCCGCAGCAGGGATAGGACTTGATCGCGATGCCGGGGCGGGTGATGTCGAGCGGATTGGCCCAAGCCGGGATCGCCTTGCTCGCGTCGTAATTGCCGGCGCCGTTGAAAACTTCGAAGTAACCCTGCTTGTGTTCGAAGGCGGTTGCGCCGGCTGTGAAGCCGTCACGGGCGAGCAGTGCGGCGAACAGGCCACTGCGTGCGCAGTGACCGACGTGCAGCGGTTTGGTCATGGTACCGAAATTCGATTTGACGCCGGCGGCGAGCGATGCGGCGATCGACAGCGCAGTGGCGGTTTTTTCAACGGACAGTTTCAGCAGATGCGCGCAGGCCGCGGCGCTGCCGAACACGCCGATGGTGGTCGTCGGGTGCCAGCCTCTGGTGTACTGGTAGAAATTCACCACCATCGAAAGTTTGCATTCGGCTTCGAAGCCGGCGACGTAGGCGGCGATGAAGTCTTTGCCGGTGGCGCCGGTTTCATCAGCGAGCGCAAACAATGCGGGCAGTATGGGCACCGACGGATGACCGCCCAATGTGTTGTTGCAGTCGTCGAAGTCGAGTGCATGTGACGCCGTGCCGTTGACCAGTGCGGCATCGAGTGCGCCGATGCGCCGTGCGTGGCCGAATACCAGCGACGGGCCGCTGCTGGAACCGGAGACGCCGAGCAGGATGCGCGTCGCATCTTCTGCGGCGCCGGCTATCGTTACGCCGACGGTGTCGAGGATGCCGACCTTGGCCCAGTGCACGGCATCGGCCGGCAGGGTGTTGTACTGTAATTCATTGATTTTATTGGATAAATCTATGGCGAAGCTCATCGCATTGCTCCTCGTCGGCAACAGCCCGCGTGGTTGCGGACCGTAATGATGTGGTGGCGGAAGAGAGTGGGAGTCGAACCCACACAGGACCGCTCGCGGCCCCTACCGGGTTTGAAGTCCGGCCGCCCCACCGGGAGCGATTCCCTTCCGTTGTTACTGCGCGGCCGACATTGTAAGACGGCGCGGTGCTGACGAGAAATGCGGTTCCAGACTGTGGTGACGTTTAATGCCGTCGCGCTGCGCTGAGCACGACCGGCGCAATTTCCACGGTTTCGTCGCCGTTGGTGATCCAGGTTGTGCCGTCCTGGATCGTGCATTGCAGTTGCATTGTGCGTTCGGCAAGTTTTGCCAGTGCCTGTGTCGATTCAGCTGGCAGATCAATCACCGTGAGGTTGTCGGGCCGCGCCATCGCATCGCTGTTGTCCTGCCACCACTTCGCGGCACCGCGGCCGTAGGTATAAAGCAGCACCTGCGTCGCGCGGCCGCAGGCCTTGCGTACGGATTTTTCATCGGGTAGGCCGACTTCGACCCATTGTTCGATGATGCCGGTCAGATCCTTGCGCCACAGCGCCGGCTCCTCTTCATTGCTCAGGCCCTTGCCGAACTCCAGTGCCTCATCGGCATTGAGCGCGAACGCGAGCAGCCGCACCATCATCCGTTCATCGGTTTCGGAAGGATGGCGCGCCAGTACCAGCGCATGGGTCGCGTAGTAGCCGCGGTCCATGTCGGAGATCGTCAGATCCACCTTGAAGATGGTGGCGGTCAGAGCCATACAGCAGTCTTACTGCAGACGCGCCGCGACGGCGTCGGCGGCACGGTTTGCGTCAGCAATGGCGTCATCGAGACTGCCGCCGCAGCCGCTGCGTACGGCGCCGACAGCCCAGACGCCGGGCAGCGCGGTTTCCAGCGCATCGCTGGTGACGAGGCGACCCTGGTCATCACGTTTGACGGCATCCGGCACAAAGGCAGTGTTGGGTTCAAGGCCGATATAGGCGAAAACGCCGGCGACGGTGATCTCTTCGCTGCCCGCAGCAGTTTTAACTTTGATCTTCTCGACCATCTGTCCGCCGAGGATTGTTTCGACCGTCGTGCCGAAACGTTTTTCGATCTTGTCGTTGGCATTGACCTGGTCGATGAAGCGCTGCTGCGCACGGAACGCCGTGCCGCGATGGATCAGCAGCACCTTGCCGCAGTAGTGCGTCAGCACATTGGCTTCCTGCAGTGCGGAGTCGCCACCGCCGATCACGGCCACGGTTTCGTTCTGGAACATCGGGCCGTCGCAGTCGGCGCATTTCGAGACGCCGCGCCCTTCGAATTCAGTTTCGCCGGGCACGTTCAATGATTTCAGTTTGGCGCCGCTGGCGATTATGACCTGACGCGCACGGTAGCTGCCGCTCTCGGTGGTGACGACATAGCCGCCATCGGCGGCGGCCAGCGCAGTGACCGGCTCCTGGATGCTGGTGACGCCAGCTTCGGTGTTGGCGCCGGTCATCTCGGCGGCAAAAGCGGCACCGCCGGCTTCGCCGCCGGGAGGCGCGGGATCAAGTTCATTCACGTTGAGCACGAGGCCGCCGAAGATTTGCTGTTCGAAAGTGGCGGCACTCAGGCCCTTTTTGGCGAGCGCGCCGGCAGCGGTGAGTCCGGCGATGCCTTCGCCGATGATGATGACGTCAAATGCGGATGTGGTCATGGCGTTCTCTCAGTTCAGTGATCAGTAACGTTTGTTGCGGAAAGGAGGGCGTTGCTGCGGCTTGCCGGCAGAGGGTTTCTGCACCTGCGGTTTGGCGACCGCGCCCGGCGGCGGTGGCGGCGCAGGTTCGGCGGCGCCGAGGATGGGCGCAAAATCCTTGCGCATCTTGCGGGCGTCGCCGATTCGTTGCGTAACGGTGATGCCGTCCAGTGTTTCGAGGATCTCAATGGCCAGCGTGCGGCCGATGCCGACCGCGTCGCGGTATTGCGCGGCGGTGAACTGGCCGTTGGGTTGTTTTGCGGCCACCGCCTGTGCCGTGGCGGCGAGCACGGCCATCGTCGGTTTCAGATAAAAACGTTCGGCGCCGACCTTGTACAAATTACCCGCCTTCATCTGGCGGTAGAGGAAATCCTTGAGGATGGCGTCTTTCAGTTTCAGCAGCGGCGCGAGTTCCTTCAGCGGCGGCGGATTGAATCCTGCCGACAGCAGCGCGGGTTGTACGGTCTCCCATAGTTTGACGTCGGCGCTGTTGGCCGTGGTGTCATGGCCGGGCTTGCGCACCAGCGAGCTGTGCACTTCGATCTGCCGCTGTTCGGCGAGCAGGCGCAGTACATGACCAAATGCGTCCGCGTCGAGTTCCGGTGCAAGTGTCTGATGCAGCACTTCGATTTCCATACCCGGCGCCTGGGGCTGGGCCACATGAAACGCGTTGACCTGTTTGATGACGGCCTGATGCAGCGCGGTCAGTCGCGGCTGGGTTATGGCGATACGGCGGTCTTTGCCCAGCGGCGTAAGGCCTGATTGGGCAATCGCGGCAGCGGCGACGTCGGGGAGCAGATTGAAGATCGCTTCGAAATGCGCAAGGTCAACCGGGCGTTTGCCGTCGGCGGCCAGTGCGGAGAGCGCGGTGATGTGATCTGCCGATTCGAGAGCGGTGAGCGTGGCATCGCGCGCCTTGCTGCGCCGGGACGCTGGTGGAATTGGATCAATGATGACGCCACCACCGAGCGTGCGTGTTGATGACTGGTCGCGCAGGATGAAACGATCGCCATGAAGCGCCGAGACCGGTTCGTCGAGCACCAGCTGGCCGATGCCGCCCTGGCCCGGGTTCAAGGCTTCGCCGCGTTTCAACGAGACCCGCGCAGGGACATCGGCGGTGGCGAGGTGCAGATGCACCGGCGTCCAGTGTTTCAGCGGTTTGCTTTCACCGGGCAGCACGTTCAGGCGTACGTCGATGCGCCGGGTCGGGCGGTGAATCGATTCGGCCATCACCCAGTCGCCGCGACGTACGGATTCAACGTCTGCGCCGGTCAGGTTCAGCGCACAGCGTTCGCCGGCGCGTGCTTCGACGGCCGCCTTGCCGTGGATCTGGATGCTGCGCACGCGTACTTCGCGCCCAGCGGGTGAAATGACCAGCTTGTCGCCGGTGCGCACGGTGCCGTTGAACACCGTACCGGTGACGACAGTGCCGCTGCCAGCAATGCTGAAGGCGCGGTCAATGGCGTAACGCAGATGCTGACCGGCAGCACTGCGCTGGCCTTTGGCTGTGGCCTCGCGCAGCAACAGCGATTTCAGTTCGGTCATACCGATGCCGCTGATCGCGGACACCGGCAGTATCGGCGCATCGGCGAGCAGCGTCGGTGCCAGCAGGGCTTTGACCTGGTCACGTACTTCTTCAATGCGCGCGGCATCAACGCGGTCGGCTTTGGTGATCACGGCAGCACCGCGGCCGATACGCAGCAGATCAAGGATCTGCAGGTGTTCAATGGTCTGCGGCATCACACCATCGTCAGCGGCAACAATCAGCAGCGCGAAATCAATGCCGGAGACGCCAGCGAGCATGTTGCGGATGAAGCGTTCGTGGCCGGGTACGTCGACAAAGCCGATCAGGCCGCCTTCGGCCAGCGGCAGGTAGGCGAATCCGAGGTCGATGGAAATGCCGCGGGCTTTTTCCTCGGGCAAGCGGTCGGTGTCGGTACCGGTCAGTGTTGTGACCAATAACGTCTTGCCGTGGTCGATGTGGCCTGCGGTGGCGACGATCATTGGTGGCTGATCTTCAGTTGCGGCAGTTGCTCGACGAATTCGTCTTCATGATCCAGACAGCGCAGGTCGAGCATCAATGCGCCGTCCTTGATGTGGCCGATCACCGGGGCCGGCAGTGCGCGGAGCGCTGCGGCGAGTTTGTTGAGATTGCCTTTTTTGCCAGCGGGCGCGATGGCCAGCCCGCTGCTGGGCAGTGAATCGACCGGCAGTGCACCGCTGCCGATCTGGCTTTTGCAGGCAGCTATTTCAACTTTCCAGTCTTCGCCCAGTGCGGCTGTAAGCGTGGGCAGTACACGGGCCGCCTGTGCGGCGATGTCGCCGGCGCTGCGTGTCAGCAGGCGCAGTGCCGGCAGTTCTTCGTGCAGGCGTTCCGGATGCAGATACAGGCGCAGCACGGCATCAAGTGCGGTCAACGTCAGCTTGTCGAGGCGCAACGCGCGTTTCATCGGATTCTTCGCGATGCGCGCCATCAGGTCCTTGCGCCCGACCAGCAGGCCGGCCTGCGGCCCACCGAGCAGTTTGTCGCCGCTGAAGGTGACGACATCGGCGCCATCGGCGATGGTCTCGCGCGGCGTTCGCTCATGCGGCAGGCCGTAATCCTCAAGATTGATCAGCGTGCCGCTGCCGAGGTCGACGATGAACGGAATGTTGTGTTCATGCGCAAGTTTCGCCAATTCGCTTTCAGGCACCGTCGCGGTGAAACCCTGCACCACGTAATTGCTGGTGTGGACTTTCATGATCGCCGCGGTGCGCGGGGTGATCGCGTCGGCAAAGTCTTTGAGGTGCGTGCGGTTGGTGGTGCCGACCTCGACCAGTTTCACGCCGGCGCGCGACATGATGTCGGGAATGCGGAACGCGCCGCCGATTTCGATCAGTTCACCGCGCGAAACAAGTACTTCATGTTTCAGCGCCAGCGTGTTCAGTGCGAGATAGACGGCGGCGGCGTTGTTATTGACGGCGACGGCTTTTTCGCCACCGGTCAGTTCCGCGAGCCAGCGCTCGACATGGCTGTCGCGTTCGCCGCGGGCGCCGGTGGCCAGATCGAATTCGAGGTTGACCGGACGGGTCATCGCGGCCATCACCGCGGTTGCAGCACTCTTCGGCATCACGGCGCGGCCGAGATTGGTGTGCAGCACGGTACCGGTCAGATTGAATACCGGTTTCAGTGACGGTGCGGCGGAACGTTCCAGCGCGACCGCGCAGTTCTGCAGAAAACGGGTTTCGTCGAAAGCGCCGGCATCGGGTTCGGCAAGACGTGCGCGCTCGGTTTCGAGCGCGCGGCGCAGGAAGGTGGTTACGCGGCTGCGTCCGTGAGCGGCA
>CAMAYE010000102.1 GCA_945862135.1 Bordetella parapertussis | reverse complement strand
GTATCGGTCTTACCGGTCAGGTTGCTTGGCTTCTTCTTGTTGGGTCGCTTTTCTTCCGCCGCGTTTCTTGGCGCGCTTGCCAAGGCACTTGCTCTCATTGCGGCGCCAGTCCTTCGTGCCCGCGCTCGTGCCGTGCTTTCAGTCGACGTGTCCGCGTCGCTTCCGAAAGTGAAAGTGCCGGTGCTCTATCTCCGTGCTTCCGAAGATCGGATTGTTTCCCGCGCTTCGTCTGAGCTGGTAGCGTCTCTTACGCCGGAAACGAAGGTCGTCGAGTTCGTCGCCCCCCATTTCCTACTTCAGGTGCTGCCGTCGCCTGTGGCTTCTCGGGTCGCTGAGTTCATGGGTGACCGCCATGCGCTCTAATTTAAACGTTAAAAACTACTACTTCTTGCTTTCCGGCGTCCCACCCACCATCGCCAGCAAATGCCCGAACTTGCTGCGCTTGGTATCGAGGTACTTGCGGTTGGCATCCCGCGGCGGCACTTCAACGGCGACACGTTCCACCACCGTCAGGCCGTAATCCTGCAAGGCGGCGACCGTGTCCGGATTGTTGGTCATCAGACGCACCTGATGCGCGCCGAGGTCTGACAGGATCTGCGCGCCAGCGCGGTAGTCGCGCATGTCGGCGGCAAAACCCAGCGCATGGTTGGCTTCGACGGTGTCCTGGCCCTGGTCCTGCAGCGCATAGGCGCGGATCTTGTTGAGCAGGCCGATGCCGCGGCCTTCATCGAACATATAGACCAGCACGCCGCGCCCGGCCTCTTCGATCTTGTGCATCGCGGCTTCAAGCTGTTCGCCGCAGTCACAGCGTTCGGAACCGAAGACGTCGCCGGTCAGGCACTGCGAATGCAGGCGCACCAGCACCGGTTCATCGGGTTTGATCTCGCCCTTCACCAACGCGACAAACAGGTTTGTTTCGAGGTTGTCCGCGTAAACAATCATGCGGAATTCGCCGGCCTTGCTGGTCGGCAGCACGGTTTCGGCCTTGCGTCGGATTTCGCGTTCGTTCTCGCGATAGGCAACGAGGTCGCTGATGCGGACGATGTGGATGCCGTGTTTCTCTGCAAACGCTTCAAGGTCGGGCATCCGCGCCATCGTGCCGTCGGCCTTCATGATTTCGCAGATCACGCCGGCGGGTTTGAGTCCGGCGAGCCGCGCAAGATCAACTGCCGCTTCGGTGTGGCCGCGCCGTGAGATGACACCGCCGTCCACGGCGCGCAGCGTCTGCAGGCGGCCGGGACGGATCAGGTCAGTCGGTTTGGCATTATCGGCAATGGCCACGGCAATCGTGCGCGCGCGATCATGCGCCGACATGCCCGAGCCCACGCCTTCGCGGGCATCAATCGGCGTCGCGAATGCGGTGCCGAATTTGGTCTGGTTGCCACGGTCATCGGTGATCAGTGACAGGCCCAGCGTACGCAGCCGGTCTTCGGTCAGCGCCAGCGACACCAAGCCGCGGCCTTCGGTGGCCATGAAATTGATTGCTTCCGGCGTGGCACGTTCAGCCGCGACAAACAGATCACCTTCGTTTTCGCGTTCTTCGCTGTCGACCAGGATCACCATGTCGCCGCGGCGCACCGCCGGCAGGATCTGCTCGACCAGGTAGTCGCCGCGTTTGGTTTTGCTGCTCATACCGGGGGAATTACGTAACTACTTGTTTTTATTGTTATTTTCATGCTTTTGCAGCGATCAGCCGCAGGAACTCGGAACGCGTCACGTCCTTGTTGAACTCGCCGGTAAAGGCCGACGTCGTCGCCACCGAGTGCTGCTTCTGGATGCCGCGCATGATCATGCACATGTGCTGCGCTTCGATCACCACCGCAACACCGGCGGGGTCGAGCGTGTCCTGGATGCAGTCGCGGATCTGCACGGTCAATCGTTCCTGCACCTGTAGCCGGCGCGCGAAGGCATCGACCACACGCGGCAGTTTCGACAGGCCGACGATGCGGCCTTTCGGAATGTAGGCGACATGCGCTTTGCCGAAGAAAGGCAGCATGTGGTGCTCGCACAGCGAATACACCTCGATGTCGCGCACGATCACCATCTGCTGGTATTCCTCGGTGAACATCGCGGACTTGAGTATCTGCGCGGGATCGAGGTCATAGCCGTGGGTCAGGTACTGCAGCGCCTTGGCGACTCGTTCCGGGGTTTTGACCAGGCCTTCGCGTTGCGGGTCTTCGCCGATGTCTTCAAGAATGCCGGTGTACTTCTTGGCGATGCTGCGGATTTTTTTCGGGTTGTACTGGTCGATCTTGGCGTAGCCGTCCATCACGTTCTCTTTGCGCATCATCAGCCCTTCTGCGCGGCTTTGCGCGTGACTTCCATTTCGAGGCGACGGCGGATCGACAAGGCAATGCCTTCGGCATCGAGCCCGACGCTGGCGAGCTGCACCGCCGGGTCGCCCTGCTCGATGAAGCGGTCGGGCAATCCCAGCAGCAGCACCGGCACCGTGCAGCCGTGCTGCTCGAGTGCTTCAAGCACGGCGCTGCCGGCGCCGCCCATCACTACGTTCTCTTCAACCGTAACCAGCAGGCTGTGACTGGCGGCGAGTTCGCGCACCAGTTCGACATCGAGCGGTTTGACGAAACGCATGTTGGCGACCGTGGCATCAAATTCTTCGGCAACGGCCAGCGCCGGCGCGAGCATCGAACCGAAGGCGAGAATCGCCACGCCGCCCTTGCCCTTGCGCCGCAGTTCGCCGCGGCCGACCGGCAGTGCAACCATTTCCTTCTGCACCGGAACGCCCGGGCCAGTACCGCGCGGGTAACGCACCGCGGACGGACTGTTCATTTGGAATGCGGTGTGGAGCATCTGCCGGCATTCGTTTTCATCGGCAGGCGTCATCACCGTCATGTTCGGCAGACAGCGCAGATAACTCAGGTCGAAGCTGCCGTTATGCGTCGCGCCGTCGGCGCCGACGAGGCCGCCGCGGTCCAGCGCAAAGACCACCGGCAGATTCTGGATCTGCACGTCGTGGATGAGCTGGTCGTAACCGCGTTGCAGGAAGGTCGAATAAATCGCCACTACCGGTTTGTAACCTTCGCAGGCCACACCCGCGGCGAAGGTCACTGCATGCTGTTCAGCAATGCCGACATCGAAATAACGTTTGGGATACTGCGTGGCGAACTTCACCATGCCCGAGCCTTCGCGCATCGCCGGCGTGATCGCCACCAGCCGCGGGTCTTTCTCGGCCATGTCGCACAGCCAGTCGCCGAACACCTGCGTGTATGTCGGCTTGCTGGCCGCTTTTCCAGTTGGAATGCCGGCCTTGTGATCGAACTTGGAAACGCCGTGATACAGGATCGGGTCGGCCTCAGCCAGCTTGTAGCCCTGGCCCTTGCGCGTAACCACGTGCAGGAACTGCGGGCCCTTCAGGCGTTTGATGTTGTGCAGCGTCGGGATCAGCGAATCAAGATCATGGCCATCGATCGGCCCGATGTAGTTGAAACCGAACTCCTCGAACATCGTGCCCGGCGTGACCATGCCCTTGACGTGTTCTTCCGCGCGCCGCGCGAGGTCACCCAGCACCTTGGTGCCGAGATCCTTGGCTTTGGCGTAGAAGCGGCCCGACATCAGCTTGGCGAGATATTTGTTCAGCGCGCCGACCGGCGGCGAGATCGACATGTCGTTGTCGTTGAGGATCACCAGCAGGTCGACATCCATGTCGCCGGCGTTGTTCATCGCCTCGAAGGCCATGCCCGCGGTCATCGCGCCGTCGCCGATGATCGCGACTGCACGGCGCGGCTCACCCTTGAGTTTGGCGGCGACCGCCATGCCCAGCGCGGCGCTGATCGAAGTGCTCGAATGCGCGGTGCCGAAGCTGTCGTATTCGGATTCTTCGCGCTGCGGAAATCCGGACAGGCCTTTCCACATGCGCAGGTTTTTCATGCCTTCGCGGCGCCCGGTGAGGATCTTGTGGCCGTAGGTCTGGTGGCCGACGTCCCACACCAGCCGGTCATGCGGCGTGTCGAATACGTAATGCAGCGCAATCGTCAGTTCGACGGTGCCGAGGTTGGAGGACAGGTGGCCGCCGGTCTGGCTGACCGACTCAACGAGATAGGTGCGCAGCTCTTCGGCGACTCGCGGCAACTGGCTGCGTTCCAGCAAACGCAGGTCGGCGGGCGATGCGATCGATTTCAGCAGTTCGTACTTGGGCCGGTCGCGATCCCCTGCCCCGTCCATGGTCAATGTTCCGCTCATCCCGGCATTGTCTCAGAACTTGCGCAGGACGATGAAATCCGCGAGTTGCGCCAGTCGCGCACCGCGGGCGCCAAACGGCGCAATCGCAGCGAGCGCCTCCTCTCGCAGTTGAGCAGCGAGCGCCTTGGCCTGGGCAATACCCATGGCGCTGACGTAGGTGGGTTTGCCCTGCTCGGCGTCCTTGCCGGCGGTTTTGCCCAGGGTCGCGGTCGACGCCTCGGCATCCAGCACGTCATCCACGACCTGGAACGCAAGGCCCACGGACTTGGCGTAGGCATCAACACGCTCAAATTCGGCGTCGTTAAGACCACTGCCGCAACGGGCACCGAGTACGGCTGCCGCGCGGATCAGCGCACCGGTCTTGTGGATATGCATGAATTCGAGTTCGGGCACGGTCAGCGTCTTGCCGACCGCGGCGAGATCAATCGCCTGTCCGCCGGCCATGCCGCGCGAACCAGAAGCGAGGCCGAGCAGCTTGACCATCTCCAGCTGTGCTTTCGCATCGGGCGCCAGCGTGTATTCGCCGAGCAACTGGAAGGAAAGACTTTGCAGTGCATCACCGACCAGCAGCGCGGTCGCCTCATCGAACTCGACATGGCAGGTCGGCTTGCCGCGACGAAGCACATCATCGTCCATGCATGGCAGATCGTCATGTACAAGCGAATAGGCGTGGATGATTTCAACGGCGGCGCCGGCGACGGTGACGCGTTCCGGATCAGCCTGCGACAGTTCTCCAGCGGCGTAAGCGAGCAGCGGCCTTACGCGTTTGCCCGCACCGAGCACGGCGTAACGCATCGCGGCATGCAGGCGCTGAGGGGCGATGTCCGCTGACGGCAGCGCCTGCTGCAGAAACGCTTCGATGCGCGTCTGCCCGGCGGCGGCCCAGGCCTGGAAATCGGTGGAAGTCACAATGGATAGGGGTGGTAGATGAGCGACTACTGCTCGGCTGCGCCGAAATTCTTCAGCACGCCATTTTCCAGAATCTTCACTTGCTGTTGGGCATCATGGAGCTGCGCCTGACAGAACTTGAGCAGCTCGGCGCCGCGCTTGTACGCGGTCAGCGACTGCTCCAGCGGCATCTGGCCTTCTTCCATCGCTTCGACGATTTTTTCAAGCTCGGCTAGAGCCGTTTCGAAAGTGGGCGTGGCGGATGCGGATTTTGTGGTTTTGGACATAAGGGTGCGCGACCCCGCGAAAGGGTCAGGAAATGTAGCGCAATCAGAAGGTTGCGGTCAACGATGGCGCCATGGAAACACGCCGGACGCCCCGTGACCGAACGACCCGCTCAGCAATGCGGACGATGTATGCCAGCCGCGCTAATGATGTTCATCCACAGCGCGTGGAATCAGGCTCTGTTTGCCGAGCGGTTTTAACGATGCTTCATTACTGTTCAGGCAAATCTCGCGCATCGCCAGCAGTGCCCGGGCTGCCGCGGTTTCGCGCCAGAACCAGTTTTCGATCGCCAAAGGCGCAAGATTGCCCGGTTGTGCGGCAGCCGCTTCGTAGTAATAAGCCTTGATGTCGTCGCACGCGCGTTTCACCGCAATGCCCGCCGACCAGTCTGGCTTGGGTGGAGCAACCGGCTTGCCCTCCAGATAAGCAGCGACATGATTCGCCGCGTCATCCACCGTCGCGGCAAAGACCCCGACGGTGGTGCGTCCGCGGCGTTTTTTCGCCAAGTCATACCAGGACGCCAGCTGTGCAATCTCTTCAAACATCGCACGGCCCAGTTCATCCGCTTTCAGCGGAGGCGGTGCAAAACTGACGGGACAGGCGAAACCGCCTTGCTGCGTTTCAGTTGCCGGCGCTTCTTCGGGAAAATCCTCCAGCACCGGTCCTGTCTGACGTTCGAACAATGTCAGAAGTGCATGCAGCACGCGACGCTGGAAGTCCGGCTCATTCGGCGCGCCCAATGGCCGACCGAGCATGAACGGCACCCACAAGGCCCGCGGTGGCCGGATCGCCGCGGTCTGCTCGCGAATCAGACTGATCTGCGCAGTCGCAACGCCTTCCCGTTCCAGGTAGTGGCTCAGTGCGCCCACGGCGCACGTGCAGTTCGGTCAGACCGGCGTTAGTACAACCGCGTCTACGCGATCTTTTTTCAGCAGCGCAGCCAGTTCGCGGGCTTTTGGTTCGAGTGCGCGGATCGGCGCCGCACCCATGAAGGAATAATGGAAATCTGCAACTTCTCCGATTACTCCGCCCGCTGCCAGTTCGCGCAGCCGCTGCAGCGGAAATGCGACGTTGAGATCTTCCTGAAAACCGGTACGGTCGAAATTGACCGACATGTGGCTCATCACCAGATCGCCCGGCGGCGTATCACCGGGAATCACGCGATAGTCCGTAGCACCAGTGGCGAACGGACGGTCATCGCGCACATGAATGCCTGCCGTAGTAACAATCGCGACGCGGCGCTCACGCAGTGGCGATCCTGCAAGGAACGGTGTGTGGCCGAAGTCAGGCAGATCGTCAATCTTGTCGAGATGATGCTTACGTTCTGCTTCGGGAAAATCGCTCAATCGCGCCATATCATCTCCAGTTTGATCGCCTTCACGCCTGCACCCTGACTGCAGAAACGACAGTGTGTCACAGCGGACATTTTATTTTTGGAGACAGCGCAGCATCACCGCTGCGATATCGCTCAGCACCGCACGATCGGGATTGGCCTTGCCGACCAGCCGTAAACCCTGGATACCGGAAACCAGAAAACGCGCCAGCGATGCCACATCCGCATCCGCTGCAATTTCACCACGCGTCCGCGCGCGTGCGAGCGCAGTCTCAAACGCGGCTTCGATCCGCGCCAGACTTTGCCGCACCCGGGCCGCCGTCGCGCGATCCTGCGCGGCCAGCTCGGTGGCGCAATTGCCGATGAAGCAGCCGGCACGGCCCGGCCCGGCAACGACGCGGTCGATCAATCCGTCGATGAATCCGCTGATCGCCTTGAGTACCGGCGCGTCTCCGGATAACGCTGCATCAATGCGCCCCAGCGTTTGCCCCTCGTAGCGTTCAAGCGACCGGTGCAGCAACTCGCGCTTGCCGCCATAAGCCGCATAAAGGCTGGATCGGCTTAGCCCGGTGACCGTGCATAAGTCATCGATGGAAGTTCCGCGATAACCCCGGGCCCAGAAGGCCTGCATGGCCTTCTCGACAGCCGCTTCAGCGTCAAATTCACGCGGTCTGGCCACTAGCGCACGGACTCCGCTGCGAGTCCGGCGAGGGCTTTCTGCAGATTGGGCACTACGGCGCAGTTGCCGGCTTCGTGGCGTTTGCCGAGGTAAGCGGGATCGTTATAGCCCAGCCAGTTTTGCCCTGAGGCATCCTGCCACGCCAGCACCTTCAGCTGCAGGTCGATGCCGGCGGTCTGCGCGCATTCCATCAAAGGTGTGCCGCCCTGCGGGTTGCCGAACACCAGCAATTCCGTGGGGCGCAGATCCTTGCCGATTTTTTTTGCGCCGGCGGCATGGTCAACGCGCAGGAATATATTGAGTCCCTTGCCCTTCGCCGCAGCCTCGAAACGATCCATCGTGTCTTTGACGCTGTGTGCGCTTTTCACCGCGATCAGCCCGTCAGCGGCACCCGCGTGTACGGCAAACATGGCGAACAACGTTCCAGCAATGATGCAATTCAAGCCCATGATTTTCTCCAATGGATTATTTGGCATGCACGCCAGGGGTCCATCCGGAAGCCGTGAGGTGCTCCCGGGCGAATTCCAGCGGATGGTCTTCAAGTTGTGTTGCCAGCGTGTCGTTCCACCGGTTCATCCAGCCGAACATGGAAATCACCGAGACGATTTCGATGATGGCGTCTTCGGAAAAATGTTTTTTCAGTTCATCGAAATGCGCGTCCGTGACCGAAGGCGGCGTGCCGCCGGCAGCAAGAGCCAGATTGAGCGCAGCCCGCTCGGCCGGCGTAAACAGCGGGCTGGACTGGAACTGCCACAAGGCGTGCAGCTTCTCATCCGCCACCTTGCCGCGCTCGACAGCGTTTTCGGCGTTGTGCGCGGTGCAGTAGCGGCAGCCGGAGGCATTGCTGACGACTTCGGCGATCATGAAACGCAGTGCTGCCGGCACTTCGCCGGCATCCACCATCACCGCATCGCGCAGTTCTCGCACCAGCCTGAACACCCGCGGTTTGCGCGCCAGGGTCAGCCAGCTGTTGGGGACATACCCGCGCTGCTTGCGGGCCTTTTCGAAGTCCGGGGCGAGTTCCGCCAGGCGTTCGGCCGGCGCAGGTGAGATACGGGACATGGTTTTCCTCGTGGATGGTGAATCGGTTCGCGGAGTCGGGTTGACCGCTGGCCGATTCATTATAGAATGATCGTTCCAGAATGCAACTGGCCCGATAATCAACGTCTGCCACGGCGAAACCATGCGGTCCGGCAACACATGGTGACAAGCGACAAGCCGCTTGTAAGGTTTATGCTGCGGTTGCGACTGACCGGTAGCTTTCAACCGGATCCGTATTTTTCAGGAGTTCATTTCAATGCACGCCACACTCCCGCTGCTGGACGCCACCGGCTTCCCGGCGATCCACCGCAAGGCAGTCGAGACCCTCCAGGTCAACCTCGGCTACAAGTGCAACCAGAGCTGCCTGCACTGCCACGTCAACGCCGGGCCGACGCGCACGGAGCTGATGTCGCGTGAAACCATTTTCGAAGTCATCGCCTGCCTGAAGGCGGCAAACATCCGCACGCTGGACGTCACCGGCGGCGCGCCGGAACTGAATCCACATTTCCGCATGCTGGTCGAATCCGCTCGCGGGCTTGACGTGCGGGTTATCGACCGCTGCAACCTGACCATCCTGTTCGAACTGGGGCATGAAGACCTCGCGCAGTTCCTCGCTGATCAACAGGTCGAAATCACCGCATCGCTGCCCTGCTACCTTGAGGACAACGTTGACCGCCAGCGCGGCAAGGGCGTGTTCGACACCAGTATCCGCGCGCTGCAGAAACTCAACAGCCTCGGTTACGCACAGCCGGGATCGCCGCTGAAACTGAACCTGGTCTATAACCCGCAGGGCCCTGTGCTGCCGCCCGGCCAGGAAGGCCTGCAGCGCGATTATCAGCAGCGCCTGTTCGACGGCTACGGTGTGGTGTTCAACGAACTGTATGCGCTGACCAATATGCCGATCCAGCGTTTCGGCAGCACGCTCGTCTCCAAAGGCCAGTTCGATCCGTACATGAAACTGCTGAAAGGTGCTTACCGCGCCGAAAACCTCGACACCGTGATGTGCCGGACGCTTCTGTCGGTGGACTGGCAGGGTTACGTTTATGACTGCGATTTCAATCAGATGCTGGAATTGCCGCTGCTGTGGAAGGGCCGTCCGCGCACACACCTGCGCGAACTGCTCGGCGCAGACCTTGAAGGCAATCCGATTGCCGTGCGGGACCACTGCTATGGCTGTACGGCAGGGCAGGGTTCTAGCTGCGGCGGCGCGCTGGCTGACTGATCGCACGAAAGCCCATCCATGATCGAACCGGCATTCGCCATCTATTTCTGGGGTTTCCTGCTGCTGTACGGCGGTGCGATGTACGCGATCACGCCACGCTCGCGCACGGCTGCCAGTTTTTTCACCGGCAGCGACGACGCGGGCCGTCCGGCCACAGAATGGGCGCTGATGTGCAGCATTTTCATCAGTTGGATATTCGCCAAGTCGGTGACCAACGCCGCCAATCTCGGCGCGGCGTGGGGCGTGGTGGGCGGCCTCGCCTACGCAACCTACTGGCTGTCAATCCCGGTCGCCGGCATCGTGATTTACCGGTTGCGCACACGCCATGGCGCGACCGGACTGGTACCTTTCCTGATCACGCGTTACGGCAGGCTTGCCGCATTGGCGTTCACGCTGGCCATCCTGATCCGGCTTTACAACGAAGTCTGGAGCAACACAGCCGTCGTCGGCGCCTATTACGGACAAGCCGGCTCATGGACCTTCATCACCGCAGCGCTGCTGTTTACTGCGGCGACGCTGGTCTATGCACTGAAGGGCGGATTACGCAGTTCCATCGTTACCGATGTCATCCAGACCGTTCTGTTCATCGTCGCACTGGGTGCCGTGCTGTTCCTGGTGCTGCCGCACCATGGCCTGGGCACGCTGCTGTCGGTCGGCGACTTCCGCATGAATGCCGGCGTCGACCTGATTCTGGTCGCACTGCTGCAGGTACTGTCCTATCCCTTCCACGACCCGGTGCTCACCGATCGCGGTTTCATCACCCGCGAGAAAACCATGCTGCGCGCGATGATCACCGCCGGCGTGCTGGGTTTCGTCTGCATCTTTGCATTCAGCCTGGTCGGTGTTCACGCCAAACTGGAAGGGCTGCCTGCGGGCGACAACATGCCGGGCGCCGTTGCGCTGGCCTTCGGCACGATTCCCTATCTGCTGATGACCATAGTGATGATCATGGCCGCGGGTTCGACGTTGGACTCGACATTCGCCTCGGTCGCCAAGTCGATCGGTCAGGAAGTGCCGATGCTCGTCGGCCGCAAACCGGGTGCGCGTGCGATGGTTGTGGGCATGTGGACAATGATCGTGTTCGCGCTGCTCGGCAACATTCCAATGATTGCCGGCACCGACATTCTGAAGGCCACCACCATCAGCGGCACGATGGTGATGGGCCTGGCACCGGTGTTCCTGCTGGCGCCGTTGGTCAAACATTCCCCATGGAGCTTCCATCTGGCGTTCTGGCCCGGCGTGTTGCTCGGTGTGCTGCTTGCGGCCGGCATGATTCCGCCGTCCTTGGCCATTGGTGACGGCAAATACGCATTGCTGCTCGGCGTGAACTTTTACGGGCTCGGCCTGTGCACTGCTGGTTTCCTGCTGCCGATTGCCCTGCAGAAACTGCGCGGACCACGATGAGTTCCGAGCAACAACCCGGGCGCAGCTGCCCGCTGCACTACCGCTACCCGCCGGAGTCGCTGAACCGTGCTGCGGATTTCAACGCCGACACGTTGTATGTGATTGGCGGTCTTTATGGCAACGCCGCTGCATTGCGTACCATCGAAGAACTGGCGGCAGCCGAAGCCGCGGTGCCAACACTGACCTTCAACGGCGACTTCAACTGGTTCAACATCGATGCTGCCGGTTTCCGGGACATCAATGAAGCCGTACTTCGCCACCATGCACTGCGCGGCAACGTCGAAACCGAACTGGCGAACGATGATGACGCCGAGGGCTGCGGCTGTGGTTATCCAGACAGTGTCAGCGACAAGGAAGTCGAACGGTCCAACGCCATCCTCGCGCGCCTGCGCGAAACGGCGAAACCTTTTCCGGAGCTGCGTACTCAACTGGCCGCGCTGCCGATGAATCTGGTCGCACAGGTCGGCAAACTGCGTGTGGCGATTGTCCACGGCGACTGCGAGTCGCTTGCCGGCTGGTCGTACGACGAATCAGCACTGCGCGACGCACCGGGCATTGCCCATGTTGCCGAGCATTGCAAAGCGGCCGACGTGAATATCAT
>CAMAYE010000101.1 GCA_945862135.1 Bordetella parapertussis | reverse complement strand
CAGACTTCCAGAATCTGCACCGTAACAAGCGCGGCTTCACGCTGAACCTGAAGGATCCCGACGGCCTGGCGATTTTCAAGAAACTGGTGGAGAAGTCGGACGTCGTGGTCGAGAACTACCGTCCCGATGTGAAATTCCGCCTCGGCATCGATTACGAATCGCTGAAGAAGGTCAACAAGAAGATCATCCTCGCCAGCATTTCGGGTTTCGGTCAGACCGGCCCGTACGCGAAACGGCCCGGCTTCGATCAGGTTACGCAGGGCATGGGCGGATTGATGGGTATCACCGGTGAGCCGGGGCAAGGCCCGATGCGTGCCGGCTGCGCGGTGTCGGATTCGGCCTCCGGTCTCTATTGCGCACTGGGCATCATGACCGCGTTGCTGGAGCGCGAAGCATCCGGCGAAGGCCAGTGGGTTGAAGTCTCGCTGCTCAACGCAATGATCGCACTGCTCGATTTCCAGGCGGCGCGCTGGACCGTGGAGCACGAAGTGCCGGAGCAGGCGGGCAACGATCATCCGACCTCGATCCCGACCGGCGTGTTCCAGACCAGCGACGGTTACATGAACATCGCTGCCGGCGACAATGAAATGTTCGCGCGGCTGTGCAAGGCGCTGGGCGCCGAGGGCCTCAACGAAAAGCCCGAATACAAGGATCGCCAGACCCGTTCGAAAAACCGCGTTGCGCTGAACAAGGAACTGCAGACGCTGATGGTCCAGAAGGACAAGGCGTACTGGACGGCCCGGTTCGAGGAATGCGGCGTGGCCGGCGGCCCGATCTACAAGATGAACGAAGTGTTTGCTGATCCGCAGGTGATCTACAACAAGATGGCAGCACCCGTCACCATCCCGGGCGTCGGTGATGTTGCACTGGTCAACCAGCCGGTCCGTCTGTCGCGCACGCCGCATGAAATCCGCAGCGTTACCCCGGATTGCGGCCAGCACACGGACGAGATCCTGCGCGAGATCGGTTACCGCGACGGCGACATCGCCGACCTGCACAAACGCAACGTTGTCTGATTCGTTGCCTGATGATCGTTCGTCCTGAGCCTGTCGAAGGACGAATCCCCGGACGGAGTGTCAGGTGATTCGCGTCGTTTCCGATGACACGCCACTCAGTGCTCCGGTATTCACCACGGTGATACCGGTGCGCTGGGGCGACCTGGACGCCGACGGCCATCTCAACAACACCGGTTTCTTCCGCTTCATGGAAGAAACCCGCATGCGCTGGATTTCCGGCATGGGCATTCCCACCGTGCCGCCGCATCCGGTGATCGTGCTGCTCAATGCCGCCTGCCACTACCAGCGGCCAGTGGGCTATCCGGCCACTTTGGAATCCTCTCTGCACATCGGCCGCGTCGGGCGTACCAGCGTGCAGACGCATTACACACTGCGCGATGTGGATGCCGGTGTTGCCTGCGCAGAAGGGTATGCCACGCTGGTCTGGTACGACCCGCGCGATAAAAAAGCGGTGCCATTGCCGGATAAGCTGCGAAAAGCCTGCGGAGTTTCACCATGACTACGGCACTTTCTCCCGACCTCCAAAACCTGTTTCGTCGCTTTGGCAAGGCCTTCAATGCCTGCGACATCGACGGCATCCTAGGCTGCGTGACACCGGATTTCCGCTGGATCATGGCGCGCGGCCCCGAAGCCCCGCATGGTCGTGTCGTCACGGGTCGTGATGCATTGCGTGCAGCCATCTTGGAGCGCGAAGAGGAACTGACAGGCATTCGTTTTTCCGAAGCGCAGGTGTTTGCCGCGGGCGACAACGTCATCGGCACCTTTCGCATGTCCGCCACCCGTCGCGCCGACAACGCGGCAATCGATTTGCGCGGCTGCGACATCTATACGGTGCGCGACGGCTTGATCGCTTCAAAGGACAGTTATTGGAAGCAGGTCACGCCGGACGTCTGATGCGTCTCTTGTTCCTGTTCCGTGGTGCGCTGCTCGTGGCCTGCCTGTTCGGTGGGGTTGCAGTCCATGCCGCGCAATCGCCGGAAGCCCGCGACATGGCGCTGGTCGGTTTCCATGATCTGCAGGGGCGCGGCGCCTATCAACCGGTGATTCACCCCCAGAACGGCCGCTGGGTGGCCTATGTCGGTCATCACCATGGCGCTGCGGTCAATCCGCTGACCGGTGTTCGTGAAGACAACGGCACTTCATTGATTGATGTCACCGATCCGGCGCAACCGAGACTGCTGCATCACATCCCCGGAGGTCCCGGCGGCGAAGCGCAGATGGTCCGTGTCTGCAGCGGCCGCGAGCTGCCGCGTGCTTCGCGTGACCGCACGTACATGCTGCGCACGCTGGGCCACAGCGCGCATGAAGTGTGGGATGTCACGTTGCCTGGGCCGCCCCAGCGCATTGCTGTGGTTGCCGATGGCCTGCGCGGCACTCACAAGAACTGGTGGGAGTGCGATACGGGCATTGCCTATCTGGTTTCAGGCGTTCCGGGCTGGCGCACCTGGCGCATGACGCAGATTTTTGACATGGGTGATCCGGCAAAGCCGGTACACATCCGCGATTACGGCCTGCCCGGACAGGAGCCGGGCGCTTCGACCAGCGTGCCGACCGGATTGCACGGTCCGATTTCGACAGGTCCCTCCGGCAATCGGGTCTATTTCGGTCACGGCACTTCAAGCGCCGGCATCCTGCAGATTGTTGATCGTGAAAAACTGCTGAAGGGGCCGAAGGCGCCGACACGCGCCAATCTGCTTCAGCCGCAGACCGGTCGATTTGATCTGGATCCGGCTTATGGCGCGCATACCGTCTTTCCGCTGACCGGTATGGAACTCACTGCGCCTGATGGTCGTCGTTCGAAAAGGGATTTCGTTGCGGTCATCAATGAAGCCCTGTCCGACGGATGCGGCGGCGCGCAACAGAAGGTGTGGTTCATCGACGTGACTGAAGAGGCAAAACCGAAGGTGGCCTCGACCTGGGCCTTTGATCCGAAGCCTGGCAATTTTTGTGCACGTCCGGGCCGCATCGGTGCACATTCCTCGCATGAAAACTTCACGCCAATTTACTACCGGCGTGTCCTGTTTATTGCGCACTTCAATGCCGGCGTGCGTGCGCTGGATATCCGTGATCCGTACAAGCCGAAGGAGATTGCTTATTTCGTCCCGGACAGCAAGGGGCGGACGGTCACCACCAATAATGTCGAGGTCGATGACCGCGGCTATATCTACATCGTCGATCGCCACGGTCTCGGTTTGCACATCCTGCAATTGACCGGCGCCGCGCGACAGGCGGCAAATTTCGGGGATTAAAGGCCAAGCAGCGACAGATCCAGCTTCTTGCCTTTCATCGGCGGGCACCAGAAATAGGCGCCGGTGAGCGGCCGGGTGAATTTGAATAGCGCATCGGTAACGCCGTCCTCGACACCGACCATGCGGCGCAACAGCGCTTCGTACGGATCAAAGGTCGCACCAAAAGCCGTGAATACCAGACCGCAGCGTGACTCATCAGCCCAGGGCATTGAACGGCGCACGACAAATGCTTCGGGGTCGAAACTCTCCTGCGCCGTGCGCTTCACGTGCGCCGATTCCGGCGCATCGTCGATTTCCTCATTGTCGGAAATGCGGCGGCCGAAGGTGTGATCGCGTTCCTTTGCCGGCATGGCTTCGAATCGATGCATGTCATGGTCCCATTGCTGGACCGCGACAAAACTGGAGCCGGCGATGCCTTTGCGTTTCGAGATGGCCGTCGCGACCGCTTTTTCTTTTTTCGGATTCTCGGTGCCGTCTTCGTAGCCGGTCAGGTCGAGTCCGGCGCCGAAGGCGAATGCGTCGATCACCTGCGCGGGCTTGAACGCAGCCGCCAGCAGGTCATCCAGTGCCCGATGACGGTTCACAATCTCGCCGCGATCATCACCGCGCAACCACAGCCACAATGCGGCCGGCGTGGAAGGAATGTCGATGCCGTAGCCGCTGAATTCCGGAAACGTGCGCAACTCGTCGATGCCGCATTGCATGGCCGAAACCAGTGAGAACCCCAGGCCTACAACCGTTTTGTTGCCATCGGCACGCGCGCATAACGCAGCAAGCGACTCGCCAGGATTGGCGCCGGGCAGCAGGTTGTAGGTGACATAACGGGCAAGCGGGGGTATGGGGGCAAGAATGCCGGACTGCGAGTTGGACATTGAAACCTCGTTTGGTGGAAGCGTTTGTGACGGATTATCACATTGAAGCGCCGTCAAGGTGTATCCCCGAGTGCTGCCATACACGCAGCTTTTGACCGGCGTCATGGCTTCGCGCAGAATTGCTGCTCCCCGATAAAACAATCACAGTGGCCAGATCATGGCCCACCACAGGCAGGAGATTCCGTGTCACGCATCATCCATCGCAGCCTTGGCCATGATTACCCGCGAGCCGTTGCCGGCGACGGTCCCTATCTGATCGACAGCAGCGGCAAACGTTATATCGACGCCTCCAGTGGCGCGGCGGTTTCCTGTCTCGGACACAGTGATCATGAGGTGGTGGCGGCGATCAAGGCCCAGCTCGACAAACTGCCGTACGCACATACCTCGTTTTTCACGACCGAGCCCGCTGAAGCCCTGGCCGAAGACCTCGTCAAACATGCGCCCGACGGACTCAATCATGTCTACTTCTGTTCCGGAGGCTCCGAAGCGGTGGAAGCCGCAATCAAGTTCGCGCGCCAGTATGCCGTCGAATCCGGGCAGGGCAGCCGTGAATTCCTGATCGCACGCCGCCAGAGTTATCACGGCAGCACATTGGGTGCGCTGGCTGCTGGCGGGCGTGAATCCAACCGCCGCGGATTCGAGCCACTGCTGGCCCCGGTGCGCCATGTGTCGCCCTGTTATGAATACCGCGACCGCCTGGCCGATGAAACCCAGGAAGGTTATGCGCAACGCTTGGCCACCGAACTGGAAGCCGAAATCCTCAAGCTTGGGGCGCAACGCGTGTTTGCCTTCATCGCCGAGACGGTATCGGGCGCAACACTCGGCGCAACCACGCCGCCGCCCGAATATCTGAAACTGGTGCGCGACATCTGCGACCGCCACGGCATCCTGCTGATTCTTGATGAAGTCATGTGCGGCATGGGGCGTACCGGCACCCTGTGGGCCTGCGAGCAGGAGGGTGTGATTCCCGATATCGCCTGTATCGCCAAGGGCCTCGGCGCCGGTTATCAACCCATCGGCGCAACGCTGTGTTCCGACAGGATCATCGATGCCGTGCGTTCTGGCAGCGGCGCCTTCGCGCATTCGCATACGTATATCGGTCATCCGACGGCCTGCGCCGGCGCATTGGCGGTGCAGCGCGCGGTGCGAGAACGCGGCCTGCTGGCGCAGGTGCGCGCGCGCGGTGCGTATTTTGAACAACAGTTGCGCGCGCGTTTTGCCGAGTATCCATATGTCGGCGATATTCGCGGGCGTGGCTTGTTCTGGGGTGTTGAGCTGGTGGCTGACAGGGCCACCAAGGCCACTTTTGATCTTGCGTTGAAACTGCACGCGAAGCTCAAGGCGGCGGGGATGCAGGAAGGCCTGCTGTGTTATCCGATGGGTGGCGCTGCCGACGGCAAACGCGGCGACCATGTATTGCTGGCGCCGCCGTTCATTGTCAGCGAAGCGCAGCTTGATGAGATTGTGAACGCCCTCGACCGTGCAATAAAATCGGTAATTGCTTCCGTGAGTGCCGGATAGGCGTGCGGCACGCCATCTGCGAGCGAAAAATCGGTGCCGTCACAAGCGCTTTCGAATTATTTCAGGTTCTGGAGGGCAGTAATTGAAAATCAATCAGGCGTTTGGACTTTACACAAAGAGGATGTCATGAACAGATTGAATATTGCTGGTTTGACGCGGCCGTTGGCTGTATTGATTTTGCTGCTGTCTGCGGGCATATCACCTGTCTGGGGTCAGAGCGCGAATGCGAATGCGGGGTGGCAGTATTCGATCACGCCCTACCTCTGGCTGCCGACCATGGAGGGTAATCTGCGCTACGGTCCGCCCGCGGCCGGCGGCGTTGCGCCGCAGGTCACCATGGACGCCGAGACCCTTCTGGGTATGTTGGATATCGCGATGATGTTCACGGCGGATGCACGCAAGGGACAATGGTCGATCATCACCGACCTGATCTATCTCGACCTGTCCAGCGACAAGAGCGGCGTCAGAAGCATCGACTTCAATCCCGGTCCCGGTCCGGTCAACATCACCCACACCGGCCTCGATATCGGCACCACGACCAAGGTCAAAGGCACGGTGTGGTCGCTGGCCGGCGGCTATGCGCTGGTGCAGGACTCGCGCAACCAGCTCGATGCGATCGGCGGTTTCCGCTATTTCGACCTCGAAGCGACGACGCAGTGGCAGGTGTCTGCCGTGGTCACCGGTCCAGCCGGCAGCACCAATTTTGCGACCGTGGGCAGCATCACGCAGGGCGAGCGTCTGTGGGACGTCATCGTGGGACTTCGCGGCCGATCCAATATCGGTTCGGGCGGATGGTTTATTCCATATCACGTGGATGTGGGCGGCGGGGATTCGAAGCTGACCTGGCAGGCTGCGGGTGGTGTGGGATATTCCTATAAATGGGGCGACGTACGGCTGGTCTATCGCCACCTTTCTTATGAGCAGAGCGGCAACAAACTGGTGCAGGACCTCAGTTTCAGTGGTCCCGCATTGGGCGCGCGATTCCAGTTCTGATGACTGGGTGCAGTGCAGTGCTTTGATGCGGCTTCACTGATTCACCATGGGCCCGACGCTTGGTCGGGCCCTTTGTCCCTTTGTTTGTGTGCGGCCCGGAACGCTTCAGGGTGAGCTCGTCGATTTATCCGAAGGAAACTTCGCCGAACCGTAACGCACCATCAGGGTCGCCAGCACCAGCACCAGGATCGCGAAGGGGATGTCGGAAATCATCATCCGCGTCAGTGCGGTCATCGCCACATAGATCAGGAAACGCACCGGCATGTGGTTGGTCTTGAAGTAGATGCCGACCATCGCACCCAGCTCCAGGTAGATAAACAGCAGCAGGATGGCGTCGATCGTGGCGCCGCCCTTGGTCATCATCATGATGAAGGCATGCACTGCCGACCATACGATGGTGCCGCCGATCGCGAACAGCGCGAGGTTATGGACGCTGTCGACCAGCAGGTTGCCGAAGCCATGGGCCAGCAAGTTGCTGCACTGGTCGGCGCGTTATAGCCATTGTTTGATCATCATGCCCCGGAATTTGTTAACTAATTGTTTTTATTGTACTAATTAAGGGTTTTGTGTTTGTGCTCCGTCAGCCATTGACGGGCGATGTCCAGTTTGTCGAACACCCGCACCTGAAGGCCGCGGTTGGTGCAGGTGGTTTGCCAGAATTGCACCAGATCATTGAATGCCGCTTCTGTTGGCAACACCACGGCTTCACGCATCCGGTTGGCTTTGACGCTGACCAGCCAGTCCGAAAGAAAGTAAAGGTCGGCAAGGGAGTGCCCGCCGTGCATCGCCGTGCAATCAGTCAGGACACGATTGGTGTTGTGCGCGAGTGCGAGTTCCAGCGCGGACTTTGCGGATTCCGCGAGTTCGATCTTGGTAATTTTTCCGGAATAAGTCAGCTCGACAACATTGTTGTCTTCCTGGTATGCCGTTTTCCAACTCATGCCCGCACTCTCTGTATTGTTTGACGAACAACAATGCGGCAAAAGACCGGAGAACAAAGACCTTCATGAAAATCCTACGCCGGTTGATATGGGAATTGGAATAGGGAGGTCTATGGATAACGGGTTCAGCGAGGTGGTTCGGCGGACATGCTTGTTGCGGGATCAGCCGCGTCGTTATTCCAGACGCCCCGGATGTTCAGCAAGGTGAGGGCGATTTGCATGACGATGATCGCATAAGCCCTGGCATGCCAGCCCCAGATCACCCACAAGGCATTACTGATCAGGAAACACCAGAATCCAAACAGCCGTTTGCGCCTGACCTTCGAGGCGGTCAGTCCTGTCGCGATGATGGTGATGATCATCGCCGGCCATTGCAGCAGGTGCAGGTCGTCCATGCGGCTGGCCCGGTGTTACTTGAACTTCCGGTCTTCGCGCTTGGCCTCCGCCATCGCTTCCGGCTCCAGTTCTTCAGCATAGCGGTTGAGCCGGATGAAAATGCCCCAGGCTGCCAGCAATACGCCCACTGCGGCGAGCAGGCTGGCGGCATACGGCAACTGGGCCGGGTTTTCATGAAGTGCCTTGAAGGTTGCCACCAGCCCCTCGATGGCGAGCGCCACAATGACCACCACAAAAAACCGCGACAGAAAGCGCCGCACGCGCGTCGGCGTACTGATGTCGGCGTCGCGCATGACCTCTTCCTTGAGGATTGTTTCCGCGATCTGCAGCGCGACGACCGCTGTGGCGAGCAGGCCCATGGCTTCGATGATGGTTTGCGCGGCAGACCAGTCCAGCCCGTCAAGGATGGCTAGGCCGCCCATGCGCGCTGCGATCAGAATCAGCAGGATGGCGGCGCAGGCGAACAGCGCGCTCATCAGGCCGTGGACGAACCAGATCATGCGTAGGAAGCTTTTCATCGGCCCAGCCTGTCACAGTACACGCCGCAACACCGTGCGCCAGCCCCTTGTTTTGACTGATGCAGGCCGTTATTTTGACTATGTTCGGCAACGTACAGCACACGGGCTCGAAATCCCCTCAGTCTGTAGAACCTGAATATGAGGAAATGAAAATGAAACCATTTGCAATGAAGCGATCGGCAACGCTCTGGACAACCACGCTGGTTGTCGCCGCAATGTCACTGGCACAGCCGGCATTCAGCGCGGACGCGTCTGCGTTGCCGGCCGAAATCACCCAGGGCAGCGTGCGTTATGTCAGCGGTGGTGTCGGTGAGAACTCAGCGGCTGCGTTCAAGCAGGCGGCAGCGAAATATCCGCTGGAGCTGTTGTTCGCGCAGAAGGCATCGCCAAACGATGTTTACCTTGCTGATGTGAAAGTCATCGTGCGTGATCGCGCAGGAAAGGTCGTGCTGGATGCGGTGTCCGAAGGCCCTTATCTGCTGGCGACGATGCCGTCCGGCCAGTATCAGGTCGAAGCCACCTACGAGGGCGTTACCAAAACCCAGGCCGTCGACATCGTCTCGGGCAAGCATCGGCGCGTAGTGATGGTGTGGACTGAGCAGAACGCGACCGACAAACCGGTCACCGGTGCTGCGAAGCCGTAATCCGGGGCTTACTCACGATCAGGGCAGCCGCCCCCAAGCAAATTCTCTTTGGGGGCACGCTGCCCGGTGAAACGGAAAGTTATCAAATACTTCCCCGCAAGTAGCGCAGCGGATTACGGAAAACGTGGTTCACCGACGTATTTTCAGCCTTGAATCAGCGTAATGCCCAGAGCAAGCGAAGACAGCACGATCGCAATCACGCTCAGGACTGTAGGGCGCCGGTAGCGGGCATCGGCGATGGCCGCGGCCTTCTCCAGCGCGTTCACCGTGACCTGCAACTGTTCCGCCAGTTCGCGGATGTGTTTTGCATTCTGTGATGCGGCTGCCTGCAGTTCCGCGATCTGTTCCTGTTGCAGTGTTGTGAGGTTTTCCGCGGCGTCAGCGCGTTTTTTGGTGAATGCCGGCACGGCGACGGAGATGATGGTGCCGACGTGGGGCAATACGGCCTTCAATGCGGGGATCAGCCAGGCAGGCATGGAATAGCTCCGGGTCGGTTGAAAACGGAATCAGCCCGGTGTGGCGCACTTTGCAAAGTAACAGTGTGTCGCTTTACCCGGTGCGCGCTGCAAGGGCTGATGATTAAAAGCGCAGGGTAAACGTCGCGCCGACGAACGGCGCGGTATCGAAATCGACCTGGCGCAGCGTATTGCCTGCAGCGTCTTCCACCCGCAACTGGCCGTTGGTGATCACGCCTGCATAAAGATTGAGTGCAGCCTGTTTGCCGAAATTACGCGAGCCGCGCAGGAACACCGGCGCGCCGCGTTCTTCACCAATGCCATTGGCTACTGCGTTGGCCGTGCTCAAGCGAAAGCGCGTGCTGCGCCACGCAGCGCCGACGCCGACGTTCCAGTCGCTGTCGAGGCGGTAGTCGATCTCCAGTCCTGCCGGGCCGGTGGGCCCTGCGGGCAGCGGATTGACCAGCTTCCAGCGCTCCGCCAGTTTCCAGTCCACCAACAGCATCGGGAACACGCTGGTTTTTTCGAGGCGGTCGAAGGCACCGAAACCGAAGCCGAGGCGATTGCCGTTGGCATAGCGCTTGCTCGCGGTGAACAGGCTGCCCCAGGACAGTGACTCTCCGGAATCCGCGCCACGCTCGCCAAACCAGTCCACGGAAGGCGCGATGCCGACGCTCCAGCCGTCGTTCAGCGCCATGCTCAGCGGCACCGAGACACCGTAGCGCTCGACATTGCCCCAGGGCGCACGACCGCCGAATGCTGCGGGGTTGGAGAATGAGTAATCGCTGTAGTCATAGCTCAGTGTCACACCGGCGCGCTTGCCGTTACCGAGGTCGCCGGAGATGCCGCCGCGCAGCAGCAGATTATCTGCGCTGTAGTCGCCGCCGCCATTGAGGTCGGCCTTGCCCTGGTAAATCGGGGTGATCGACACAAACGGCGTCCAGTCCGCTGTCTGGGCGTGGGCGAGGCTGCTGCAGGCGAGGGCTGTTGCCAGTGTGATGTTGGGGATCAGGGTGCTGCGAGGCATTGGGAGACTCCGGAGGCTTGGATCAAGGTTTATTCAAAGCAGGGTTGCGTGTGTGGTGCGCATGGCTTTGTTTGGAGCGTGTGACTGGCGGAAGGTTCCGCTTTCAAGGCGGGAGGTGCTGATGGATAGTGTGCTTTGCGGCCAGCAGGAAGTCCCTTTGCTGAACACTTCGTTCAATGCGTCCTAAAGGTTCTGTGCTACTCAGTAACTCGGAAGGGGATCCAACTCGTAGCCCGTAAGGAGCCGAAGCGGAATACGGGGTTGGTGGCGCCTTGGCTCGCTACGCTAGCTGCGGCGCACAAAGGAATAATTAATTAGAGAGAATTATTTGAATCTTATTTTTTAGGCCTTCGAAATGAAAAAAATCATCTAGTTCGCCCCTGTTGATAATATATTCAGTGAATCGTTTCTTTTCCCGTTGATCAAATTCTTTGCGTTCATTGCCGGAGGAGTTGCGTATGGTGGTAACGAAATTATCAAAAATAGACTCTGGGAATGCATTTTCTATCCCTTTTCGAGCGATTAAATTGCGTTCATTCGGGGGGATAGTGTATGCAAAAGTATTGTTTCTTTCAGTTACGGATATTTTGACATCGCAATCCCAAACAAAAATAATTTTTGATTCGTGATTTGTTCTGGAAAAAAAGTCAAACAGAGTGCGTAGTTGCTCCTTGCCGGTCATATCCTCGAGGCCGCAAAGCACATCGACATCAGAAAATCCCCATAATTTGCAAGCAAGTTGTATTAGTTTTGCGTTGTGTCCTTCGGAGATAATCGTAAGGCGGTTTTTTGCAATTTGATCCGACAGTCTCAAGCCTTGCTCTAGGGTTGCAAAGCCCTGAGTTAAAACTTGAAGGGCATCCTGTTTGTTTACCCTTTTAATTCGATCGATCCCACTTTTATTCATCACCATGATTGATTGATCTGGAGCGAGAGCAATAGTCGTTGGTGAATGGGTTACGAGAAGAACAACCATTCCTCGTTTTACAAAGACACGGTCAATTGCATTAAGAAGGCTCTGAAGCATTGATGGGTGAAGTGAGGCATCAATTTCATCCAACAGTAA
>CAMAYE010000100.1 GCA_945862135.1 Bordetella parapertussis | reverse complement strand
GTGGTTTGTGTGCAGTTTGATCATGTTGTCACAGTCCTTGATGGTGATTATTTGGCTTTGACCGGTTTGGCTGCCGTGCCGGGCAGCAGGCGCGCGCGTTCAATGAACACAGGCTGGCGCGGCACGTTCTGGTGCGGGCCGACGGTTGCGGTTGGAACTTGCGTGATTTTTGCGACGACATCCATGCCCGTGGTTACACGTGCAAATACCGTGTAGCCGTAACCCTTGTCATCGGCAGATTTGAAGTCGAGAAAGTCGTTCTCGGAGACGTTGATGAAAAACTGCGCCGTGGCTGAATGCGGATCCGCCGTGCGCGCCATTGCGACGGTGCCAATGGCGTTGCGCAGGCCGTTGCCGGCCTCATTGCGGATCGCCGGACGCGTGGGCTTCTGTTGCAGATTCTGCGTGAAGCCGCCGCCTTGAACCATGAAGCCGGGAATTACGCGATGGAAAATCGTGCCGTCATAGAAACCGTCTTTGACATATTGCAGGAAGTTCTCGACGGTTTTTGGCGCGTTCTCCGGATAAAGTTCCAGGACCACACTGCCCATCGTCGTTTTGAGCTCGACTTTGGGGTTGTCAGCGAGGGCGACGGGGGTGGTGAGCAGGGCGAAAAGCAATATAAAAAGTCTGATCATAATTTTCAATTTAATCAAATGGTTAGGGTTAATCCGGGGCTCGGCCTGAGTGAGGTCAGGCTGCGCCTTCATGAACAATGCGCCAGGCGTCGCCCTCGCGTTGCCAATACTGGCGCTTGCGCATCTTGTTGCTGACGTTGCTGCTGGCGTAGTCCTGGTCAAAGGTCACTACGGCGAGATCATCGTTGCCCGGATACAGGAACATGCTGACGCGATCAATCTTGACCTTGATCCACGTCTTGCCGGCATTGACGCTGCGTTTTTGTTCGGCCCATGCGGCAAAGTCGATCTTGCCAGCAGAAAACTTGCCGGAGTAGTGCTGCAGGAATTTGTCGTTGTCACGGCTTTCCCAGTCGCTGCGCCACTTTTCCAGCGATTTATCCAAGGCCTGCCGAGTTGTTTTCTCCGCGCCAGGTTCGACCCACTCCACGCTTGGCGAGATGATGACGGGGGTGACACCAACCTGCACGTGTTTCGAGATTTCCAGCAGGTCTTCGTTGGTCATGGCGACACAGCCATCGCTGGCACGCGGCGGACGACTGTAAGTGTCGTGCGGCACGCCATGCAGCCAGATGCCGTGGCCGTTGCGGCCCATACGGCGGTCCCATGCGTTGGGATAGTTCAGCGGAAAGGCGCCGTCGCCGTAGAGGCTGCTCTGGTTGCCATAGGTCTTGACCAGATAGTCGCGCTGGAGGTTGCCGGTGACGTGGTAGACACCCAGCGGCGTTTTCTTGTCACCCTCGCGCAGCTTTTCAGTGCCGTTACGGCCGATCGTGGTGTAGTAGTCGGCGACATAACGCGGGCTGCCGTTGTTATTTTCGAATACATACAGCGTGTATTTCGAGGCGTCGACCACAAATGCGTATTTCTGGTCCGGCTCAAGCTGCAGCAGGTAGCGCGGCACCTTGCCGATCGGGCGTTCCTGCTGGTGCCGGATCAATCGTGCACGGGCTTCGTCACGCAGGTCGGCGATGCGTTCGGCCGGGGCTTCGGAAGCGGCGCCGATGCTGCTGATCGGCCGCGCACGCGCCATCAGCAGATCGCCGCGAATCAAATGGGCCAGCCGGAAGTTCGGATGACTTTCAAGGACTTTGTCGATCTCGGAGAGCGCGATATCAAAGCGTGAACTGGTGATGGCAAGCAGCGTCTGCGCCAGCATCGCCTCCGGTGCTGCGAGCGCTTTGCCATGCATCGACGAGCCTGCGAGATTGCCGGCAATCGATGACAGCGGGCGATTACCCAGTGCGAGCGTTATTGAAGAGGGCGTCAGCACAGTGGCCAACAGCGCTGCGGCCAGCGCACAGCCAAGCAGCGGCCGTTTCATCCGCCGACGAGTTCCTGCTGGATCAGCCATTTGTCACCTGACTTGATCAATATCAGCGTCTTGCCGGCCGAGGCCTTGAACGTATTTGAACGGTAATGCTGGCGGAAGCTGACACTGGCGGTGTTTGCATCCTTGAACGTGACTTTCGGAGCTTCAACCTTGACTTCAATCTTGCGCGGCTTTGCGATACGGGCGCGTCGTTCGGTTTCCCATGCCTTGCGGGTCTCGCCGTCGGGTGCCTTGAACGTGGGCGCGTAACGGGCGAGGTAACCGTCAACGTCGTTGTTGGACCATGCCGCCGCCCAGCGCTCGATAGACTTGAGGACGGCGCCTTCATCGGTGCGCGGCGCGGCTTTTGTCGGTTCTTTTTCAGCTGATTTTTCAGGGACCTTTACTGCGGCTTTGGCAGGCTCCTTGGTGACAGCCGGCGCAGTCGGGACTGTAACCACAACGGGTGCGGTTGCCGGCCGCGCCGGTGTTACAGCCGGTGCAGGAGAAGGAGCAGGCGCAGCTTTGGGTGCCGTTTCAGCTCGGGCGACGGCCATTTTCGGAGGACGCGGGCCGTTCGAGAACAAATCCTTGATCAGGTTGAGCTTGGTTTGAGCGCCCTGATTGCCCTTGTCGAGTTGCAATGCCTTGTCGTAGGCCTGGCTGGCCATCTTGGCATAGATGTCGCCGAGATTTTCGTGAGCGGTTGCATAGCTCGGGTGCGTACGGATGGCCATCTCCAGCGCGGCGCGGGCCTTGTCGTACTGGCCTTGTGAGGCATGCAGAACGGCGAGGTTGTTGTAGGGCTCCGGCAGTTCCGGGTAATCCTGGGTCAGTTCCGTAAAAACGCGAATGGCGTCATTCGGCTTGTTCTGCTCTGTGAGCAGGATGCCGCGTAGGAAACGCCCCCGTGCATCCTTGGGCTTGTTCTTCAGGTATTGATCGACACGTTCGAGTGCGCGGTCGACCTGACCTTGTTTCAGCAGTTGCTGGGCTTCCTGCAGTTCATCAACTTGAGCAAATATGGGAGTCGCGAGCCCCATGCAAACGACAAATGCCGCGAGTCGCGCCGCGGCCAGTTTCAAAGTCATCGTGTTATTATTCCGGCGGTCGTTGTGGGCACAAGATTCATGTTGGATGCAACGGCGTTAGTCATTGAATTTTCTGGATTTTACCAAGAACAACCGCCAATTCAACCTTCTCTTTCAGCGGGTTTGGACGGCCCGCTACCCAAGCCCCCGATCAGGGTTCGGCAGGACGCGTAAATCAAACCGCCATACCGCAGCGCCTGAAGCCAAAAATGCTCAAAATCTACAATACCCTTGCCCGGGACAAGCAGGAATTTAAACCCATAGAAGCCGGCAAAGTCCGCATGTACGTCTGTGGTATGACGGTCTATGACTACTGCCATCTCGGTCACGCCCGGGTGATGGTCATCTTTGACGTCGTTCAGCGTTGGCTGCGCAGTTCGGGCTATGACGTCACCTATGTCCGCAACATTACAGACATCGACGACAAGATCATCAAGCGCGCCCAGGAAAACGGTGAAACGATGGGGCAACTCACCGAACGGTTCATCAAGGCGATGGATGAGGATTCAGCTGCGTTGGGCGTGCAGCGTCCCGATGTCGAGCCGCGGGCGACGCAGTATGTGCAGGGAATGCTGGAGATGATTACCACCTTGCAGCAGCGCGGCTACGCCTATCAGGCTGCAGACGGTGATGTGAACTATGCGGTGCGCAAGTTCGATGGCTACGGCAAGCTGTCGGGCAAGTCGCTGGAAGATTTGCGCGCCGGTGAGCGTGTTGCAGTCGATACCGCCAAGCAGGACCCGCTGGATTTTGTGCTTTGGAAACGCGCAAAACCCGGTGAGCCGTCGTGGGAATCGCCCTGGGGCGCCGGCCGCCCCGGCTGGCATATCGAGTGCTCGGTAATGTCGGGCTCGTTGCTCGGAAAGCACTTTGACATTCATGGCGGCGGGCAGGATCTGCAGTTCCCGCACCATGAGAACGAAATTGCCCAGTCCGAAGGCGCGCACGGCTGCACTTTTGTCAATTACTGGATGCACAACGGCTTTGTCCGCGTCGATAACGAGAAAATGTCGAAGTCGTTGGGCAACTTTTTCACGGTGCGCGAGATTCTCGCCAAGTACGACGCGGAAGTGGTGCGCTTTTTCATCATCCGCGCGCAGTACCGCAGCCCACTGAATTATTCGGATGCCCATCTCGACGACGCGCGTCAGGGATTGAGCCGGCTCTACACCGCGTTGAAAGGTGTGCCTGCGCTTGCGGGCCCGGTGGACTGGACCAATACCTATGCGGTGTCGTTCCGTGATGCGATGAATGACGACTTCAATACGCCGGAAGCGGTGGCGGTATTGTTTGATCTCGCGAATGAACTCAATCGCAGCAAATCAGCGGCGACGGCGACCTTGCTGAAATCACTGGCGGCAGTTGTTGGCTTGCTGCAGCGGGAACCGGATGCTTTCCTGCAGGGCGGTCCTGCCGAGGAAGGTGCGTGGACGCCGGAACGCATTGAATCGGAAATCGCCGCGCGGGTTGAAGCCAAGAAATCAAAAAACTTCGCCGAAGCGGATCGCATCCGCAAGATGTTGCTGGAGGCGGGGATTGTTCTTGAGGATAGTGCCAAGGGGACGACCTGGCGGCGAGGGTAATCCCCGGGCCGGGGACATTCCCCGGCAATCTTGAATTTCAGAGGATGTGATTGCCAATGACGAGTCCGGCTCTGCAAAGCGCTTTCGGGCTGATGGTACTCCTCGTCATCGCATGGGCCATCAGCGAGAACCGGCGCTCAGTGCCGTTGCGCATTGTGATGTCCGGTGTCGCACTGACGCTGTTGCTGGCGGCGTTGTTGCTGAAGGTGCCACCGGTGCATCACTTCTTCCTCGCGCTCAACGACGGGCTGCTTGCGCTGGAGCGGGCGACGCAGGCGGGAACAAGTCTGGTTTTCGGTTATCTCGGTGGTGCGCCCTTGCCGTTCGAAAGCAGACCCGCGACTTCGACTTTTATTCTTGCGTTGTGCGCGCTGCCGCTGGTGCTGGTGATCAGCGCATTGTCTTCGCTGCTGTTTTACTGGCGGGTGCTGCCTTGGCTGGTGCGTGCGTTGTCTGGCGTGCTGGAAAAAACCCTGGGCATCGGTGGCGCAGTGGGACTGTCGACGGCCGCAAACATTTTTATCGGCATGGTCGAGGCGCCGCTGGTGGTGCGACCCTATCTGGCGAAGCTGTCGCGCGGGGAACTGTTCATGGTGATGACCTGCGGCATGGCCGGCGTCGCAGGTACGGTGATGGTGTTGTATGCCAGCATACTCGGGCCCGCGGTGCCGGATGCCATCGGCCACATTCTCGCCGCGTCGATAATCTCGGCGCCGGCTGCGATCGTGGTTGCCGCGCTGATGGTGCCCCCACAGGGTGGGCCGACGCCGGGACGGCTGGATGTGCCGTCGCCAGCACGCAGCGCGATGGATGCGGTGACGCGTGGTACCGTCGATGGCTTGCAGCTATTGCTGAATATTGTTGCATTGCTGATCGTGCTGGTGGCGCTGGTCACGTTGGTTAATCTCGGCCTCGCATTGTTCCCTGCAATTGACGGCGTACCTCTATCGATGGAGCGTGCGCTTGGTTTTGTGATGGCGCCGTTGACCTGGCTGGCAGGTGTGCCCTGGGCTGAAGCGCAAACGGCGGGTGCGCTGATGGGCGTGAAGACGGTGCTCAATGAATTCGTCGCCTATCTGCAACTCGCACAGTTGCCTGCGGATGCGTTGAGTCCGCGCAGCCGTGTGATCATGACTTACGCGCTGTGCGGCTTTGCAAATTTTGGCAGTCTGGGCATCATGCTGGGTGGGCTGACGGCGATGGTGCCGGAGCGGCGTGATGACATTGTCGCGCTCGGTATGCGTTCGATCGTTTCCGGAACGCTGGCTACGCTGGTGACCGCCGCTGCGGTTGGTGTTGTTTTATAAGTTATTGTTTTTAATGATAAAATAAGGATTCTTGATGACCTGTATCGCTTCCGTCAAAGCCCATGCCGTATCCGCCAAACTAAAACACACGCTGTGGACCGCGCACGAGGAATTGCACAGTTCCAGCGTGGTGCTGGTGGAGATCAAGACGGATGACGGTCTGACCGGCATCGGCCAGATCCACGGCTCGCCGCTGAAGGACATCTGCAAGTACGTCGAACTGCTCGGTGAAGTGGCGCGCGGCATGGACGCCACGGCGCAGGTCGCGGTGTGGGAGAAACTGTTTTCGCTGACCTCGCCGCGGGCGACCGGCATGGGAGGGCGCGACGGCCTCCCGCAGCCGTTGTCGCGCGGTGACCGGCCGCAGATCATGGCGGCAATCGGCGGCATCGACAGCGCGCTGTGGGACATCAAGGGTAAGGCGCTGGGTGTGCCGGTGTGGAAGCTGCTGGGCGGCGAAGGCAAACCCTTGTTCTCTTATGCCACTGGCGGATATTACGAACTGGATTCCCCCTTGCATGTCTGCGCCGATGAGTTGGCGGATTTCGTCAAGCGCGGTTACAAGGCAGTGAAGCTGAAAACGGCCGGGCTGAGCATCGAAAAGGAAGTCGAGCGCATTCGCCTGACGCGCGCGGCGATCGGCAATGATGTACATCTGATGCTCGATATGAATGCGGCTTACGATCTGGAGGACTGCATCCGTTTCGCCCATGCGGTTGAGCCGTACAACATCTACTGGCTGGAGGAGCCGCTGCACTGGTATCTGCAGCCTGCCGATTTTGTGGTGCTGGCGAAAAATACGGTGATTCCGCTGGCGCATGGCGAGCGTGAAATGACGCGTTTTACCGCGCGGGATTTCATCACCAGCGGCGCGCTCGGTTTCATGCAGTTCGATTCGACGCGTTTTGCCGGATTCACCGAATCGCTGCGTGTCAGCTATCTCGCCGAACAGCATGGCGTGCGCATCGCGCCACATCTGGTGCCCGAAGTGCATGCCCATCTGATCTCGGCTTTCCCGCGTCTGGGCTTTGGCGTGGAGTCGCACGGCAATGCCGACCGTGACCCGCTTTGGTTCGAGCTGTTCACCGAGCGTGCGCAGGTCAAGGATGGGATGGTGCACCTGAACGATTTACCGGGCTTCGGTTTCGAGATTGACTGGAAAACGGTCAAGAAGTACGCGGCCTGAGTCGCACCGCTATAGTCAGCGCAACGGAATAACAGGAGCAATAATGAATATCGTAGTCATGGCCGGTGATGACATCGGTCCGGAAATCATCGCTGCAGCGATGGCGGTGGTGAAGGCGGCGGATGCCGAGTTTTCACTGGGTCTGCGTTTTACCGATATCGAAGTCGGCATGGTCAGCCATCGCAAGCACGGCACCACGCTGACTGACGCCGCGATGCAGGCGGCGACCGACGCCGACGGGGTGATCGTCGGGCCCTGCGGCATGACCGATTACCCGCCGCTGGCGGAGGGGGGCGTTAACATTCCCGGCACCATCCGCAAGCGTCTGGATCTGTATGCCAACCTGCGTCCGGCGCGCAGTCGTGCCGACATGCCCGATGCGCGGCGCGGATTGGATGCGCTGATCGTGCGCGAAAACACCGAAGGTTTTTATTCCGACCGCACGATGTTCATGGGTAATGGCGAATTCATGCCGACCGAGGATGTCGCGTTGTCTGTGCGCAAGATTACCCGTCAGGGCTCTGCACGCATCGCCAAAGTGGCTTTTGAATACGCTGCACGCCGCAGCAAGCGTGTGACTGTGGTCGGCAAGCGCCATGTGCTGCAGATGACTGATGGCCTGTTCATGGCGCCAGCCTATGAATTGGCGAAAGCGCATCCGCAGATCACGCTGCGTGAAATGGATATCGATGCGATGGCGGCGGATATCTATACGCGCCCCGAGCGTCACGATGTGATCCTGATTTCCAATATGTTCGGTGACATCCTGTCGAACCTCGCCGTGGCGTTGTCGGGTGGGTTGGGTCTGGCGGCGGCGATCAATGCCGGCGACAAACACGCGATCGCCAACGCGGGTCATGGCTCGGCGCCGGACATTGCGGGCAAGGGGATCGCCAATCCGAGCGGCATGATTTTGTCCGCAGGCATGCTGCTGGAATGGCTGGGTATCCGCCACAACAAACCGGCATTCCAGCAGGCGTATCAGGCGATCCAGCATGCTGTTGATGAGGCGCTGGCGGATGCCGAGGTGCGTACCGGGGATCTGGGGGGGCGTGGCAATACACAGGGTTTTGGTGTGGCTGTGGTCAAGCATTTGCGCAGCAGCAAGATCCAGGTCAAAGTGGCCTGACCCGTAAAAAATCAAATTCAAAAATCAAAAAAGTGGGGGAGATAACCATGAAGCGCACGGTCGCCATATGTGCAGCAGTAGCCGGCATGTTGTGTGCGGGGGGTGTTGCCGCGCAGAACTATCCCGTCAAATCGATCCGCTTTCTGGTGGGTTACGCACCGGGTGGCGGCACTGACATCATGGCGCGGGTGGTTGCGGCCAAACTCACCGACAGCCTGGGTCAGCAGGTCATCGTCGATAATCGGCCCGGTGCCAACGCCAACCTGGCGGCGGAAATCGCCTCTAAAGCAACGCCGGATGGTTATACGGTGATGTTTATTTCCGTGTCGCATGCCATCAGCAAGCCGCTTTACAAGAAGCTCGGATACGACCTGGTGCGTGACTTCACGCCGCTCATCAACATTTCGTCGGTGCCGATGTTCGTTGTGGTGCCGCCGTCTTCAACCCCGAAAACCGTGGCTGACGTGGTCGCGCTGGCGAAAGCCAAGCCGGTTAACTACGCCTCTTCCGGCGATGGCAGCCCCGAGCACATTGCAGCAGAAATGTTCAAGGGCATGACTAAATCCAGCATGACGCACGTGGCGTACAAGGGCGGCGCGCCCTCGGCGCTGGCCCTGATCTCCGGAGAAGTGCAGCTGGGTTTCAACACCGCGCCAGTCGCTGTGCCGCACATCAAGTCCGGAAAAATGCGCGCCATTGCGGTGACCAGTGCCAAACGCAATCCGGCGCTGCCGGATGTGCCTACTGTTGCGGAGTCCGGCGTGGCCGGTTATGACATGATCAATTGGTACGGGGCGGTGCTGCCGACGAGTACTCCGGTGGTGGCGATCAACCGGCTCAACACGGATATCAACAAGGCGCTGAAACTGTCTGATGTGCAGCAGCGGCTTGCATCATTGGGTGCCGATCCCTTGGGTGGCAGTGCTGCAGAGTTCGGCGCTTATATCAAATCCGAAATAACCAAGTACACCAAGGTGGTGGTGGACAGCAAATTGCAGCAGCAGTAAACGGTTTCGTTCATAAAAAAGCCGGCGCAAGCGCCGGCTTTTTTGTTGCGGGTGATACGCCTTATTCGGCGAAGAACTCCTTTACACGATCCATCCACGATTTCGCCCGCGGGTTGTGGCGTCCGGTGTCCTTGCTGCTGATAGCTTCGAATTCCTGCAGCAGTTCTTTCTGGCGCGACGTGAGGCTGACCGGGGTTTCAATGACTACATGGCAGAGCAGATCGCCGTGTGCAGTTGAACGCACCCCTTTGATGCCTTTGCCGCGCAGGCGGAAGATTTTTCCGCTTTGCGTTTCCGACGGAATCTTGATCTTGGCATAGCCGTCGAGCGTGGGGATTTCGATTTCCCCGCCCAGCGCTGCCGTGGTGAAGCTGATCGGCATTTCGCAGTGCAGGTCGTTGTGGTCGCGGGTGAAGACGCTGTGCTGCTTGATCTGGATGACCACATACAGATCTCCTGAAGGTCCGCCATTGACGCCGGCTTCGCCTTCGCCCGACAGGCGGATGCGATCACCCTCATCGACGCCGGCAGGGATTTTTACGGCCAGTGTTTTCTGTTTCTTGATCCGGCCGGATCCCGAGCAGGTGCCACAGGGGTTGGCGACCATCTTGCCGGTGCCGTGGCAGCGCGGGCAGGTCTGCTGGATGGAGAAAAAGCCCTGCTGCATACGCACCTGGCCGTGTCCGCCGCAGGTCGTGCAACTGGTTGGTTGTGTGCCCGGCTTGGCGCCGCTGCCGTGGCAGGTTTCGCATTCCTCCATCGCCGGAATGCGAATCCGCGTTTCGGTGCCGCGTGCGGCATCTTCCAGCGAGATTTCAAGGTTGTAGCGCAGGTCGGCACCGCGATACACCGTGGAACGTCCACGACCGCCGCCGCCACCACCGGCGCCGCCGAAAATATCACCAAAGATGTCGCCGAAGGCGTCGGCGAAGCCGCCGAAACCGGCGCCTGCGCCAGCGGCGCCGCCGGCCGAAGGATCAACCCCGGCATGGCCGAACTGGTCATAGGCTGCACGCTTTTGCGCGTCAGTCAGTACCTCGTAGGCTTCCTTGGCTTCCTTGAAATGCTCTTCCGCCTTGGGATTGTCCGGATTGCGGTCCGGATGCCACTTCATCGCGAGCTTGCGGTAAGCCTTTTTCAGCTCATCCTCGGAGGCGTCACGGTTTACACCGAGCACTTCGTAATAGTCTTTTTTTGCCATTTCGTTACGTTACCCTGAATGTGCCAAAGGCGCAGGGCGAGGAGGATACATCCTCAACACCGCTGCGCCCTGCCGGGGAAGTAATTTAGCTGATTATTTCTTGCCGTCCTTCACTTCCTCGAACTCGGCATCAACGACGTTGCCGTCATCTTTTTTGCCGGCATCAGCCTTCGCTTCGCCACTGCTGCCGCCGCCAGGTGCTGCACCCTGCGCCTGCTGGGCCTTCTGCATTTCTTCGCCAAGCTTCTGTGCAGCCTGGGCCAGCGCCTGGGTTTTGGCTTCGATTGCGTCCTTGTCGTCGCCTTTGATCGCTTCTTCGGCGTCTTTCAGTGCGGCTTCAATCTTGGCCTTGTCGTCAGCGCCGATCTTGTCGCCATACTCGGTCAGCGACTTTTTCACGCTGTGGATCATCGCGTCGCATTGGTTGCGGGTATCGACGAGTTCGCGCAGCTTCTTGTCTTCCTCGGCATTGGCCTCGGCGTCTTTGACCATGCGCTGGATCTCTTCTTCCGAAAGACCGGAGCTGGCCTGGATCTTGATCTTGTTTTCCTTGCCGGTGGCCTTGTCCTTGGCCGACACGTGCAGGATGCCGTTGGCGTCGATATCGAAAGTGACTTCGATCTGCGGCATGCCGCGCGGCGATGGCGGGATGTCGGTCAGGTTGAACTGGCCGAGCGACTTGTTGGCTTTCGCCATCTCGCGTTCACCCTGCAGCACGTGGATGGTCACCGCGTTCTGGTTGTCTTCGGCGGTCGAGAACACCTGCGAGGCCTTGGTCGGGATCGTGGTGTTTTTCTGGATCAGCTTGGTCATCACGCTACCCAGCGTCTCGATGCCCAGCGACAGCGGGGTCACGTCAAGCAGCAGCACGTCCTTGACGTCGCCCTTGAGCACGCCGGCCTGGATGGCTGCGCCGACGGCAACCGCCTCATCGGGGTTGACGTCTTTGCGCGGCTCCTTGCCGAAGAAGTTCTTTACGGCTTCCTGCACTTTCGGCATGCGCGTCTGGCCGCCGACGAGAATCACGTCTTCGATGTCGGAGAGTTTGACGCCGGCATCCTTGACCGCGATTTCGCAGGGCTTGATGGTGCGCGCGATCAGTTCATCGACCAGCGACTCGAACTTGGCACGGGTGATCTTGATCGCCAGATGTTTCGGGCCCGACTGGTCGGCGGTGATGTAGGGCAGGTTGATTTCGGTCTGCGCGCTTGACGACAGTTCGATCTTGGCCTTTTCCGCGGCGTCTTTCAGGCGCTGCAGCGCGAGCATATCCTTCTTCAGGTCGACGCCGGATTCCTTCTTGAATTCGTCGCAGAGGTAATCCATCAGGCGCTGGTCGAAGTCCTCGCCGCCGAGGAAAGTGTCGCCGTTGGTCGACAGCACCTCGAACTGGTGCTCGCCCTCGACTTCGGCGATTTCGATGATCGACACGTCGAAGGTGCCGCCGCCGAGGTCATAAACGGCAACCTTGCGGTCGCCTTTTTTCTTGTCCATGCCGAAGGCCAGTGCTGCGGCCGTCGGTTCGTTGATGATGCGTTTGACGTCGAGGCCCGCGATGCGGCCGGC
>CAMAYE010000099.1 GCA_945862135.1 Bordetella parapertussis | reverse complement strand
CGACAAGCGCAAAATTATTGTTCTTGATCGTCAGTCCATGGGGCACCGCGGGCCCACTTGAGGGCTTGGGACACTGCGCGAGGCACCTTGATGTCGTATCGCGTGATTTTTCTCACAGTTGCTCAATGGGTTGTGTTGCTGTTCCTGCCTGCAATGTTGCTTTCTGGTATTAGAATAGGCGTGTTTGGGCAACGGTTTATCCGATTCCCGCGAGTTGCGGGGAGCGCTCCCTAAGGGAGATAGTCATGTTCAAGATGCAGGGGTTTCTCAAGAGCACGGCGGTGTTTGCGCTGACGTTCATCACGACTTCAGCGTTTGCTGCTGGTGCCGGTGTTATCACACATTTAAGCGGTACGATGTCTGTGCAGCGGCCGGATGGATCAGTGCGCATCCTTTCCCAGAAGTCAGAGGTCCAGCCCGGCGACATTCTGACCACTCAGCGTGACAGCTACGCGCAAATCAATTTCACGGACGGCAGTGCAGCTACGATGCGTCCCAATACAACCATGAAGCTGGAGTCTTACGTCTTTTCCCAGGAAAAGCCGCAGGGAGATACCATGTTCATGCGCCTCCTCAAGGGCGGCTTGCGTACGGTGACCGGCCTTATCGGCAAGCGCGGTAATCAGGATGCCTACAAGATCGGCACTTCGACTGCGACGATCGGGATTCGCGGATCTTCAGGGGACACTGTGGAATGTGCTTCGGCTTGCGGCAATCTGCCTCCCGGCACTTACCACACGACCTACACCGGCAGTTACATCATGCAGAACCAGGGCGGTGCCCAGCTGATCGGCGAGGGGCAATTCGGTTTTGCGCAAGATCCGGGCAAGCCCCCGGTGCTGCTGCCAGGTGATCCCGGTCTTAACCTGAGCCAATTGCCGTTCACGCTCGGCGTGGGTGGCGGAGCAATACGTGGTGGCGCCAATCAGGAGTGCATCGTCCGCTGAACTGCGTAGATGGCACGCCCTCAAACCCCGCCCTGCATGGCGGGGTTTGTTTTTGCAGCTGGCGTAATTGACCGGACTGCAGTAACCGATGGGTTTTCACTTATAATCATCGACTTAATGCCACTCCATCGTTCCAATATTGCGGAAACTAATGCCGGCCAGCGATAAATCACTCGATGCCAAGATGGCGCGCAATCCCTTGCCGCCCAAGATCGCTGCTCTTGTCAGGGAATCCTGGTGGCTGGCTTTTCT
This sequence comes from Bordetella parapertussis, assembly GCA_945862135.1. Classification (GTDB taxonomy): domain Bacteria; phylum Pseudomonadota; class Gammaproteobacteria; order Burkholderiales; family SG8-41. The sequence continues at coordinate 10,844 of CAMAYE010000099.1, read as the reverse complement.
CGCAGTAGCACTGTTCCTGCTGCTTGTCCTGTTTACGTTTCACAAAGGCGATCCAGGGTGGTCGCACAGCGTGGTGCCGGACCATATCGCAAATGCAGGCGGGGTTATTGGCGCCTACATCGCTGATCTGCTGTTGTTTGTCTTTGGTATTTCAGCGTATTGGTGGGTGGTGTTGTGCGGCGCTTTGGTGCTGTGGGGATTCCGGCGTATTGAAACAGAGCGGGAAGCGGATCGCCGTTCCTACGCTGTCGTGCTGGTTGGCTTTGTTGTCTTGCTGCTTGCCAGTTGCGGCTTGGAGTCGCTCAGACTCTATACACTGAAGGCCCTGCTTCCCGGTTCCCCGGGTGGAGCGCTGGGGGCGCTGGTTGGTAACGGCTTGGCCGGTATTGCCGGATTTACCGGCGCAACGCTGTTGCTGCTGGCACTTTTTGCTGCAGGTCTGAGTCTGTTCACCGGCACGTCCTGGCTTGCGGTCATCGAGTATGTCGGCGCCGGGACTGAACGCTTGTATGACTTTGTGGTTGCCAAGCTTCGTGAGCGCGAAGACCGGAAGGCGGGTGAGGTCGCGGTTGTTGCGCGTAAGGATGCGGTCGAAGACAGCAAGAAAAAAATCGAAGCGCATGAACCGGTCCGCATCGAACCTCCGCGTATTGAGATACCGAAATCGGTGCGCGTCCAGAAAGAAAAGCAGGTGCCGCTGTTCGAGGAATTGCCGGACAGCCTGCTGCCGCCCCTGAATCTGCTGGATCCGGCTGACGAAAATGTGGAAACGGTATCTGCCGACACTCTGGAATTCACATCGCGGCTGATCGAGAAAAAACTGCTCGATTTTGGCGTCGAGGTGAAGGTGCTTGCGGCTTACCCAGGGCCTGTGGTGACCCGCTTTGAGATTGAGCCGGCAGTAGGGGTGAAGGGCAGTCAGATCATCAACCTTGTGCGCGATCTGGCGCGCGCCCTGTCAGTGCTCAGCATTCGCGTGGTCGAGACCATTCCGGGCAAGAGTTGCATGGGGCTTGAGATTCCCAATCCCAAGCGGCAGATGGTGCGCTTGTCGGAGATTCTGAGTTCGCAGGTTTATGCCGATATGGCATCTCCGCTGACCATGGCGCTGGGTAAAGACATCGCAGGGCATCCGATTGTGGCCGATCTGGCGCGCATGCCGCATCTTTTGGTCGCGGGCACGACCGGGTCGGGCAAGTCGGTCGCGATCAATGCGATGATTCTATCGCTGGTTTACAAGGCACCGCCTTCGCAGGTCAGGCTGATCCTTGTTGATCCGAAGATGCTGGAGCTTTCCGTTTATGAAGGTATCCCGCATTTGCTGGCGCCGGTGGTGACGGATATGCGTCAGGCGGCCAATGCGCTCAGCTGGTGCGTCGGTGAAATGGAACGCCGCTACAAGCTGATGTCGGTGCTGGGCGTGCGCAACATGGCAGGCTTCAATCAGAAGGTGCGTGAGGCAATCAAGAAGAAAGCACCGCTCAATAATCCGATTGCTTCCACACCGGAAAATCCTGTGCCGCTGCTGGAAATGTCGCTGATCGTCGTGGTTATTGACGAACTGGCCGACTTGATGATGGTAGTCGGCAAAAAGGTCGAGGAACTGATTGCGCGGCTGGCGCAGAAGGCGCGTGCTGCGGGCATTCACCTGATTCTTGCGACGCAGAGGCCATCGGTAGACGTGATTACCGGTTTGATCAAAGCCAATATTCCGACGCGGATTGCCTTCCAGGTCTCAGCCAAAGTTGATTCGCGGACCATTCTTGATCAGATGGGCGCTGAAGCGCTGCTGGGTCAGGGAGACATGTTGTTCCTCCCGCCGGGGCAGGGTTACCCCCAGCGTGTTCACGGCGCTTTTGTCGATGATCAGGAAGTACATAAGGTCGTCGAACACCTGAAGAGTCTGGCGCAGCCGCAGTATATTGAAGAGGTCCTTGAGAGTCCGGAGTCTGCCAGCGACAGCAGCGGTGACGGCGCCGAAGGCGGCGATGCTGAATCCGATCCGCTCTATGATCAGGCCGTGGCGATTGTCCTCAAGACCCGTCGTCCGTCGATTTCGCTGGTCCAGCGCCATCTCCGCATCGGTTATAACCGCGCCGCAAGACTGATTGAGCAGATGGAACGCGCGGGACTCGTATCGACGATGCAATCCAACGGTAATCGCGAAGTGTTGGCGCCAGCCTCAGCCTCGGACGGCGACTGAGCCGGGTTTTTTGCACATCGGCAAACTTTTCGCCTTCCGTGCGATCAGACTCCACATGACTATTCGCACATGGTTCCTCTTGCTGCTGTTGTTGGCGCCTTTTGTTCAGGCGGCTGATGAACCGCCGCGTGGAATGGCTTTTGAGGTGTATATCCGGTTGGAGCATGGCATGACTGAAGGAGAGCTTTTGTTGCGTGCAGGCAAACCTGATCAGCGGGTGACCGATAATATCCGCGAGGGTCTGAAGTCCTTCTATTATTTTCCGACCCCGGCCAATCCCCACCTGACAACGGTGACATTGCGTTCCGGACGTATCGTCAACATCGAGCGTACAAGAAAGAACCCATGATCCGCAAACTGCTGTTCCTGATTTGCTGGCTGCCCATGCTGGCCTCGGCAGCCGCGACCGATGCGTTGAAGGTCTTTCTGACGCAGACGCAGACGGTCAAGGCGCGTTTTGCACAAATGGTTCTCGACAAAAACCTCAAGCAACTGCAACAGGCACAGGGGGTGATGCAGTTCTCTCGGCCGGGAAAATTCCGCTGGGATTATCTCAAGCCCTACGAGCAGACCATCGTTGGCGACGGAACGCGGCTGTGGATTTACGACAAGGATCTCAACCAGGTCACTGTGCGCAAGCTTGACCTCGCGCTGGGTGCGAGCCCCGCAGCATTGCTTGCCGGCAGCAACGATCTGGAGCGGGACTACAAGCTGACCAATCTGGGGGTTGAAAAGGGGCTCGACTGGCTCGAAGCGTTACCGAAAAACCGTGATTCCATGTTTGAACGTGTGCGCATGGGATTCGGCAAATCCGGTCTGGAGGCCATGGAATTACGCGACCAGTTTGGCCAGGTCACCGTGATCACCTTTGCCGATGTTGAGCGCAATCCACGCCTTGGGACGGATGTATTCCGCTTCACGCCGCCCAAGGGCGCAGATGTGATTACTGAATGAGCGGGGTCTGTTGCCTGTGAACGATCTGTTCGCCAAGCGGGAGCCGGAAGCGCCGCTGGCTGAGCGCCTGCGGCCTCGTACGCTGGACGAGGTGGTTGGTCAGCAGCATCTTCTGGGGCCAGGCAAGCCGCTGCGGCTGGCATTCGAGGCTGGCAAACCGCATTCGATGATCCTTTGGGGGCCACCCGGCGTCGGCAAGACAACACTGGCGCGGCTGATGGCGCAGGCGTTTGACGCAGAGTTCATCGCCATCTCGGCAGTGCTGTCCGGCGTCAAGGAAATCCGCGAAGCAGTGGCGCGCGCAGAGGCCGTGCTGCAGCAGTCCGGCCGGCGCACTATCCTTTTTGTGGATGAAGTGCATCGCTTCAACAAGTCGCAACAAGATGCCTTCCTGCCCTTCGTCGAGCAGGGGTTGATCACCTTCATCAGCGCAACCACTGAGAACCCGTCGTTCGAGGTGAACGGTGCCTTGCTGTCGCGCGCAGCCGTCTATGTGTTGCAACCACTGACCCCGGCTGACCTCGCCGAGCTGGTCGCGCGTGGCGTATCCAAGTCATTGTTTTTATTTACTTTATCGGATTCCGCTCGCGACAGTCTGGTGGCTTATGCAGACGGTGATGCACGCCGGCTGCTGAATTTGGTTGAGCAGGTTGCTACCGCCGCGGAGCAGACCAAGCGTACGGAAGTCGACGATGAATTCGTCAAGCAGACGCTGACACAAAGCCTGCGTCGATTCGACAAGGGCGGCGATGCGTTTTACGACCAGATCTCGGCCTTGCACAAGTCGGTGCGCGGTTCGTCGCCCGATGCGGCGCTGTATTGGCTGACGCGCATGCTCGATGGCGGCGCGGATCCGCTGTACATGGGGCGGCGATTGATTCGCATGGCGGTGGAAGACATCGGTCTTGCCGATCCGCGCGCCTTACGTGTGGCGCTGGATGCCTGTGAAACCTACGAGCGTCTGGGTACGCCGGAAGGTGAACTGGCTTTAGCGCAGGCCGCGCTATATCTCGCAGTGGCGCCGAAGAGCAACGCGGCGTATATGGCTTACAACCGCGCACGCGAACTCGTGCGCAACGATCAGTCGAGCCCGGTACCGGAACACCTGCGCAATGCGCCGACGAAGCTGATGAAGGATCTCGGTTACGGGCGCGAGTATCGCTACGCGCATGACGAACCGGGTGCGTATGCCGCTGGAGAAACCTATCTGCCGGACGGCATGGCGACGCCGTCGCTGTACCAGCCCACGGATCGTGGGCTGGAAGCAAAAATCGCCGACAAGCTCGCACATTTGCGCCAGCTTAATCGCGACAGCAAGAAATAACTAATTGATTTTAAAGTAATTTTAGAAGCCGTATAAACGGGCGGGATTGTCGACCAGCACCTTGCGGCGCTGCACTTCGTCCGGTACCCACTGCGCCAGCAGATCCGCCAGCACATGATCCTCCGGCATCAATGCCCGTGCACCCGGGTGCGGCCAGTCGGTGCCCCAGACAATGCGATCCGGTGCTGCAGCGACCAGCGCGCGCGCGAGCGGTGTGACATCGGGATACGACGGTGCATTCTTTGAAACAAAATACGGCCCCATGATTTTTGCCCAGCAATTCTCGCGCTGGACCAAACGCTGCAACGCCTGAAATGCAGGCGAGTCGACACCTTCCGCGGATTGGCAACGCGCAAAGTGGTCGATGACGATATCAATCTTCAACTGGCCGAGCCGTGATTCCGCTTCCGGCATTTTCGGCAGATCCAGATAGAACTGCAGATGCCAGCCCAATGCTTTCAGGCGCGGTGCGAGGCGCTCGCCATCTGCAAGTGTCAACCCTTCGGTCTCCGACGCCAAGTTGATGCGCACACCGCGCACGCCAGCTGAGTGCAGATCTTCAAGTTCGCGATCAGTCACGTTGGCTTCAACCACGGCAATGCCACGCAGTGCATGCAGGCCGGAACGCAAGGCAACCACCATGCAGCTGTTGTCGGTGCCGTAAACGCTGGGTTGGACCAGCACACCGCGGTCGCAACCATTGTTTTTCAGCATGCCGACGTAATCGGTAGTGACGGCGTCCGGCGGAATATAGGCGGCTCCGGCAAGATACGGGAACCGTTCCTGTGGTCCGAAAACATGGGCGTGACAGTCCGTCGCTCCTTTGGGGAAACGCGTCTGCGGGGCGCGGGTATGCGGAATGAAACTGGGGATATTGGGGGTGCGTATATTGGACATGATGATGTGTCGTTTGGAGGAGCGGCGACTGTAGGAGGGTGGTCGCCGGACTGTCAAGGACTGGCCCGCGAGGGTGATCTAAACGATAATCACGGTTCTTTTCACGAATTGGACCAGTCCGGGTTTCGGTTAGGCTGATCATCAGTTTTTACTGAAGCTGAAATGGACTGAAGCAGACATGCTCGACATACAAATATTAAGGGCGGACACCGCCGCCGTTGCTTCGCGGCTTGCGGATCGTGGTTATGTGCTCGATGTGGCGCAATTCACCGCGCTGGAAAACGAACGCAAGGCGATCCAGACCGAAACCCAAGATCTGCAGGCGCGCCGTAACGCGCTGTCGAAGCAGATCGGCCAGTTGAAGGCGAAAAAAGAAGATGCGTCGGCGCTGATGGCCGAAGTCAACGCCCAGGCCGAACAGCTGAAGACACTGGAAACGAAGCTTGAACAGGTCCAGCAGCAGCTCAACGACTTTCTGATGCATGTGCCCAATGTTCCGCATGCCAGCGTGCCGGCGGGCCGCGATGCCGATGCCAATGTCGAAGTGCGCCGCGTCGGTGAGCCGCGCAAACTGGACTTCGAAGCCAAGGATCACGTCGACCTCGGTGAAGGCCTCGGTCTATTTGATTTCGAAACGGCGACCAAGATTGCCCGTGCGCGTTTTGTCATCATGAAAGGCGGGCTGTCGCGCCTGCACCGCGCGCTGGCGCAGTTCATGCTGAACGTGCATACCGAAGAGCACGGCTACACCGAGGTTTACGCGCCGTATCTGGTCAATGCCGATTCGATGCGCGGTACCGGCCAGTTCCCCAAGTTTGAGGACGACCAGTTTGCAGTGACTGCGGATGGTCTCTACCTGATTCCGACAGCCGAAGTGCCGGTAACGAACATCGTGCGTGGCGAAATTCTCAATGTGTCACAAATGCCGCTGAAATTTGTCTGTCACACGCCGTGTTTTCGTCGCGAAGCCGGCTCCTACGGCAAAGACACCCGCGGCATGATCCGCCAGCATCAGTTCGACAAGGTTGAGCTGGTGCAGATCGTTCATCCGGATCAGTCATACGAAGGCCTCGAGCAGCTCACGGGACATGCGGAAATCATCCTGAAAAAACTTGAGCTCCCGTATCGCGTCATGACACTGTGCACCGGCGATATGGGTTTCTCGTCAGCCAAGACCTACGACATTGAAGTCTGGCTGCCGGGGCAGAACGCCTACCGCGAGATTTCGTCTTGCAGCAACTTCGAAAGCTTCCAGGCGCGGCGCATGCAGGCGCGCTTCCGCAACGACAAGAACAAACCGGAACTGGTACATACCCTCAACGGCTCCGGCCTTGCAGTCGGACGCACGCTGGTGGCCGTGCTGGAGAACTATCAGCGGGCTGACGGGGGGGTAGATATCCCCGTAGCCTTGCAACCGTATATGGGCGGCTTGAAAGCGCTGGAGCCCGTGCGCTAGGGCCCCGACGCTGGTAGAATCCGGCCCCTCAGCACGTTTGTAACGCCATCAGGTTTCCTGGAGAGGTGGCAGAGTGGTTGAATGTACCGGTCTCGAAAACCGGAGTACCCGCAAGGGTACCGTGGGTTCGAATCCCACCCTCTCCGCCAAAATGTGTTAACCCAACCCCTTCAAGGGGTTAGGTTATACTTTCTCGCGAAAGGTAGTCCAGATTAGTGGGCCAGAAAGGCTCACATCATGAGGCTGCCCGCGCGACTCAAGCGATCAAAACACGGTATCTACTACTTCAGGCTCGTCGTCCCGGCGCCGCTACGCGCTGCGGTCGGTAAAACCGAACTGAAGAAATCGCTGCACACGCGTGATCCGAAAACAGCACAGCAGCTCGCATACACCATTAATGCCGAGCTTGCCGGGCGTTTACAGGGGGTGTGGAAGGCAATGGCTAAAGACGATGATAATCCCTTAGGGTTGCCGCCCCGCGTGCTCAAAACATGGACGGCGGATTTCAAGAATGGTCAGTTTTCTGCAGATACTGCGGCGGATCAAAGGGGGCTTCAGTCCTTTGTGGACAATTACCTGGAGAAGGTTTCCCGCGCCATGAACCCAGACGAGGCGGCCGCCCACGCCGCCAAAATCAAAGCATTTGAGGCAATGATTTCGAAAGGTTTTGCCAAAGTTGCGACGCCACCTGGAGTCAAAGAGATTCGGTTCAAGGATGCTATGCCCAAGTATGAGGAGCACCTGGGGACCATTAATAAGAACAAAGGAACGGTCACCAAATACGTAGCTGTCGCCCGTGAGTTTGAGCAGTCGGTGAATCCTGATTCATTTGTTCATACCGTTACTGTCAATCACGTTCTTAAGTTCAAAGAAGAACAAGAGCAGAAGAAACTCAGTGCAACGACCATCGACAATAAGATTATCTCCTTGTCGAAGTTCTTTAAGTGGGCTGTTTCGAAACTTCATTACCCGAATACGGATCTGCCAACCAAAGGGCAGATCACGTTGAATAAAAAGCAGAGAAAGAGTTTGTCGCAACGTTACGAGCGATTCACTTTCGACGAGCTTAAGGTTATTTTTGATCCGAATAAGTATTTGTATGCCACTCGCCGTCAGCCAGAACGTTTCTGGTTGCCCATTCTCGCGCTCTTTACTGGTGCGAGGATCGAGGAGTTGTGTCAGTTGCATGAGGCCGATATTAATTTCAGGGATGGTGTTTCATATCTCGATATCAACGAATATGACGACAAGAATGTAAAGACGGATGCATCTGTCAGGGAGGTGCCACTGCACCCGGTACTCCGCCGTTTGGGATTCCTCAAATATGTCGAGGCCGTTCGGGCTCTGGGGCTTGGTAACAAGGGGGTGTTTCCGTATCTGCAGCCCAATAAGCTGGGGGTGCTATCAAGTCCCGCTTCAAAACAATTCAATAGATACCTCAAGACTGTTGGGATCAAAACCACGAGATCAAAAGCATTTCATTCGTTTAGGAGCACGGCGAATCAGGAGTTAACCGATCGTGGTATTGGGCTTGAGCTGCGCTGCCATTTGGTGGGGCATGATCTCAATAATGAGAATATCAATTCGTACCGGGATAAGTTGCCCCTGAAGGAATTGAAGTCTGCGATCACAAAGCTGCAATATGAGAAAGAAAAAAGCCGTGGCGTCAAGGAAGTGATTGATTGGAATGCTCTTCATTTTGATGTGTCAGCTGCAGGCGAGAGAGTGCTGGAGTTAATGCAGAGCGTTCCCGCAGAAACTGCGCGTCGCAGCAAAATAGTTACCCGCGGCAATCGTGATAAAGCTGGAGGTGGCTCGAAGCGGGGTGCCAAGCGCATTAAAAAATAGGTTGGGCAGGTAGTCATTTGGTGACTTTTTTGCAATGGCGATCAAACTTACTTGAAATATCCAGAAAATAGCTTTTCAAATTATTGACTTCCAAGCCCTAAGGGTTAGAAAATCGTAACGTGGTCCTGTGAAAAATGCGCAGCAGCGCAGTTTCTGGGGCCATTTTCTTTTGGTGATAAGGCCGGACCTGCTTCCGGCGAGATCAACGAGGAAAGCTATGAACGGGAAAACATCCGGGGAAGTTAAGTCGAAAGTGCGTGAGAAATTCGATGCGGCAGTGCATCGATTAAATGCACTTATTTCGTTAATTGCCATCAGGGCATCCGGGAAGACCGAGGCCCAATACAAAAAAGATTTTAAGCGGGTAAATCAACTTGAAAGCTTACTTGATAAGGCTCGAAGTGAAGGGGTGAAGGGAACGTTCTACAAATACCGCGCTGCTTGGCTTTGGGGATTTAAGGATATCGCTAAGAAATATCTGGCGACACTATCAAAAAAGTACTCGAATCCACAGAAAATTCCCGAATCAAAAGATTCTGAAAATGTGAATTATCTGATCAAGAGGATTGAAAAATACCCGCCTGACCCTGAGCATAAAAGGAAAGATGAGGCTGGTAGCGAATGGGGTGGTGGTGAACGAAGTGCCAAGACTATCAGTAAGCGCGCGGTGGCTTCCCTGATTGGCCGAATGGCAGCCAAAAGCGGAAAGGATCCAGCTGATCTTGCTTGGGAAGTTATAGAAAATGATATCGAGTCATGCCAGTTTGCGTGGCATATCGCTGCGATTTGGTGCGTCGGTGCAAGAACGGCGGAATTTGATAGGCGCGACGTAAGGGAAGGGATTCGAGTAATTGCGCGAGATGGCCATTTAGAGTTCAAGATCTGTGGAGCCAAGACTGCAGGTGGGCGGCATGGTCAACCGATGAGATTGATTAAAATAAAAGCTGAAAATAAGCCCGCCCAAGCGCTATATAAACATTGCCGACGAAATTCAAAGGGTCTGTTGTTAGAGGCGCAAGCAGAGCGATTGCAAGATGCGTTTACTCATTGGTCAAGTAAAGTGCGGGCCTGGGCGGGGCGTAAATGGAAGGTTACTTCCTATGTTGCCCGACATCGATTTTCCTCGATCGCAAAACATTCTCTGAATGATCCCGTTAAGGTGGCGTATGCGATGGGGCATCGAACGGACCGTTCACAACAATTCTATGGGACGATTCAACAATACAGCGGAGGGGGAAACAAGGTTGTATTCGCCTATGGGCCACAAGCGATCAAGAAAAAGCAGTTCTCCGAGAAACTGAGAAAGAAGATTGAGAACAATAAATCTCTAAAACTGAAAGCTCAAAAGTAAATATTGTTTTAGATTTTTACATGATAATTATTGAGTATTATCAGAAAAGGCATCTGTTCCAAGTAATAGCAAAAGCAGACTTACATGTCCCGCATGGGAATTGCGGGGAGGGCCCCCAATCTTTTGGCGTAAGAATAAAAAGGATGCATCTTGGACATTGAAATTTGGGACGGTGGCCTGCAAGAACAAGAAATTGAGGCAATCAAAAAGATCAAGGGAGCATTTTCAGGCGGCCCGCTTGATGAAAAGTCTCCCAGCAGAAGCACCTCAATACGGGATCAATTTCAAAGCAAGCTCGGACGTAACGGAATGTACCCCTGGAAAGGCTAGGTCCCCTTTTTTGCCTGAAGTAGGCCGATTTCTTCGCCTTTTGGATTTGTACAAATCAGGCGCCAGTCGCTGCCATGTTTCAGGTGCCTGCACTGGATGGTTGATGAATCTTCAGCTCGAAGTGTGGTTGTGCCAATAAGAAAATCCATCTCCTGCTTAATGTTTCTGTGCTCGTGATCGGGATTCCAGCCAAATTGTTTTGAAATATCGCCGACGGCTATTTCGCTCAGTTCACCGGCCGGGCCTTGATATATTTTTTTATTGATGGATACGGTGATCCGGGCGTTACCGAACAAGACAGGATCGGTGACGGTTGCCGATGTTCTGGGCTCTGATGCTGTATGCATCTCTAATGTCTGACAGCCGGATAAGACGCCTATTCCAGCAATTAGTATCGATAGTTTAACTATTCCATTCATGCTCTTCTCCGACCTTGCGTTTATTGTTGCGTTGGGGTTGAAATTGCAGGACGCATTTAAAG
>CAMAYE010000098.1 GCA_945862135.1 Bordetella parapertussis | reverse complement strand
TCCTTCAAAGCTGAACACCAGCGGCTTGCCGAACACGGATTCATAAAACTGCCCGACGGGTGATGCCCCGCCCATCGCAACCAGCAGGTAATAACCGAGCACCGTCGGCGGCAGCACCAGCGGCAGCGCCATCAGCGCCTCAACCCAGGCCTTGCCGCGAAACTGATAGGCCGCCAGCGCATGGCCGGCCCAGATGCCCAGCGGCAACAGGATCAGCACCGTCCATCCGGCTAGTTTCAGCGACAGCGTGAGTGCAGACCAGTCCATGAATTATTTCGCCGCTCCCGAAGGCAGTACAAAACCGTACTGGGTCAGAATTTTGCGTGCGACGGGCTGTTGCAGATAAGCATAAAAAGCCCGCGCGGTTTCTCCGGCGCCTTTGACCAGCACCATGCGCTGGCGCAACGGCGAGTGAAGTTCTTCCGGTAACAGCACATATTGCCCCTGCTGCGTGACATTCGGCGCGAGCGCCAGCGAGTAGGCAAAGATGCCGCCCTGCGTCGAACCGCTGCTTGCGAACTGCGCGGCCTGTGACACGTTTTCACCGAGCACCAGCTTGCCCTGCAGCGCATCCCAAAGCCCCAGCTTGCGCAAGGCTTGCTCAGCGGCGCGGCCATACGGCGCGTGTTCGGGATTCGCAATCGCAAAGCGGCGCACGACATTGCCCTCGATCGCCTGCTTCAATCCGCTCATCTTTGCATCGGCGGTAAATGAAGAACCTTTGGGTACAAACAGCACAATGCGTCCGGTGGCATACAACACGCCGCGGTCTTCAGTGCGGCCGCTGTCATGCAGCTTGAACACAAATTCCTCATCAGCCGACAGAAACAACTGGAAGGGCGCGCCTTGGCCGATCTGGCGGAAATAGTTGCCGGATGAACCGAATGACAAACGCACTTCGCGTCGGGTATCGGCACGGAAGCGGGTCGCAATGTCTTCCAGCGCGAACTTCAGATCGGAGGCCGCAGCAATGGCCGGCGCATCGACTTGTGCCCGCACACCCGAAGGCAGTAAAAATAACAATAAAAATAATAACTTATAAATATTCATTGGTGCATTCCCAGCGGTAGGCAGACCTGTCTTTTGCCCTGCCCCATCGCGACTTCGGTGACGACCACTTCAACGCCATATAGTTGCTGCAATTGCGCAGCGGTCATCACGGTTTCAGGCGTGCCGCAGGCCAGAAGCCCGCCGTTGTGCAGCATCGCCACGCGGTCCGCACAAACAAAGGCGTGATCCGGATCGTGCGTCGACAACAGCACGCCGATGCCGTCCGCTGCAAGCGTACGGATGCGCTCCAGCACGCGCAGCTGATTGCCGAAATCGAGATTGGCGGTGGGTTCATCCATCACCACCATGCGTGCCTCCTGCGCCAGCGCGCGCGCGATCAGCGCCAGCTGGCGCTCGCCGCCGGAGATCCGCGTATAGGTTGCATCGGCGAGGTGCGCAATCCCCAAGCGACGAATTGCATCCAGCGCAGCGCCATGATCCTCCGCCGACGGCGCCGCAAAAAGACCGAGATGCGCGGTACGTCCCATCAGCACGACTTCGCGCACGGTGTATGGGAAAAATGCGCCATGCGCCTGCGGCACATAACTGACCCGACGCGCGATTTCGTCACGTTTCAGCGTAGTCAGATCCTGCCCGTCGAGAATGACCTTACCGCTCTGCACCGGCAGCAGGCCCAACAAGGTCTTGAACAATGTGGTCTTGCCGCTGCCATTCGGTCCAAGCAGGCACAACACTTCACCGGCATTGAGTTCGAAAGTCACATCGTTGCCAATGCGGCGTTCCGGATATCCATAAGCCAGCTGTTGCGCTTGCAGTTTCATTGCCAGCCCCTGCGCGCCGTCGCTAGTTGCCACAGAAACAGCGGCGTACCGACAAAAGCCGTGAGCACGCCCAACGGCACTTCGATATTGGCCATCGTGCGCGCCAGCGTGTCGACCACCACCAGGAATCCCGCACCCAGCAATACCGATACCGGCAGCAGCCGTGAAAAATCAGGCCCTGTCAGCAGCCGTGCAAAATGCGGGATCACCAGACCAATCCAGCCGATCACACCGGAAATCGCCACCGCTGCAGACGTCATCAGTGTCGCAGCAACAATCACCACCAGCCGGATACGCCCGGCCGACAAACCCAGCGCACGCGCCTCTTCGTCATCCAGCGAAAGCACGTTGATGCGCCAGCGCAGCAGCCACAACGGCAGCAATCCAACAAGCAGCAGCGGTGCAGCCACCCACATGTCGTGCGAGTCGGCTGAAGCGAGGCTGCCGAGCAACCAGAAGGTAATCGCCGGCAACTGGTTATAAGGATCAGCGAGGTATTTCATCAACGCCACACAGGCACCGAGCAACGCACCCAGCACGACACCCGCGAGCACCAGCACCAGCAGCGGGTCATGCCCGCGCACCGCACGCGCCACCACGTACACCATCGCCACGGCAGCGAGACCACCTGCAAAGGCCATCGACTGGATGGCCACCACACCCAGCGACAGAAAAATACCCAACACCGCACCGACAGCAGCCCCCGCAGAAACACCGAGGATGTCCGGCGATACCAGCGGATTGCGGAACAGGTTCTGGTAAGCCGCACCGGCCCCTGCCAGCGCCGCACCGACCAGCACCGCAGCGATCACGCGCGGGCCGCGGATTTGCAGCACCACGGTTTCCAGTGTGGGGTCGAGACCATGCGGCGCCCCGCCCGCCCATGACCAGACAATGCGTAGCAGATCGGCGAACGGAACCGGATAACGGCCTGCCGAAAAAGCGACGGCAACGATGACCATGAGCGCAAGCGCTGCGGCCAGCAGCAACATGGGCTGGCGCATGTTCATTGCAATGCGGTCTGCGGGTTCAGTACCCGGTTAAAAATATTGGCGGGGCAATCACGCACGATAAACAGCCGGTCTTCTGGAAAGTCATCAGGATACAGCACAGGGATGGCGGACGCCCCTCGCGTCACAGCCGCAGCAAACCGCGGCGTGCGATGTAGAGCATGACGATCCCAAACAGGAATGCCGCGCCAACCTTCCAGATCACCAGCGCAGCCGTGCCCAGCGTGACAAAACGCTCGCCTTTGTCTTTTGCAAAATCGCAGGAACCCAGCGCGAGCTGCACACCGGCCAGAAATAACATCACCCCCAATGCCGGCTGTGGAAACAGCCGCAGCAACACCGTGATGGATTCACTGAAACAAAGCGCCAATAAGATCAACAGCACTCCAAGAATGACCGGTGCACCGCCGCTGCGCGCACCAAAACTGGTCTGAGCAGCCATGCCGCCGGCACCATGGCACATGGGTACTGCACCGATGAAACTGCCCAAGGTATTGATCAGCCCCGTGGATACTGCCAGCTTGCGCTCCGTCACCGGCCGTTGCGGAAATTCGCGATTGCTGAATTCCGCTGGCGCCAGCACGGCATTACCCAGTGTTAAAGGCACTTGCGGTAAAGCCAGCATGACCACGCCAACAACCACTGCATCCCACGACACCGTTCCAAACGGCCATACCGGTGCAACAAAACCCGGCGCCGTCGCCGCCAATGCACCCGCCATCGAGGCATCGGTCAGCAGCGCCCAGGCAATGCCACTCGCCAGGATCAGCACCATGGCGAGTATGGCCTTGCGTGCGAGCAAGAGAATCGTAAGCAACAACAGGGGCGCAGCAAACCAGACTGCGGTCGCCATCAACTGCGTGCCTTGCAGCATGAAGGCCAGACCGAGGCCCAGGGTAATGCCGATGATGACTGGACGTCCGATCCAGCGCACGACACGTTCGGCCGTGCCGGTGACCCCCAGCAGCAGCCAGATCAATCCGGTTGCCAGCGCCGCTACCGCAACAGCCTCAGGCGTTACCGTAGCGGTCTGTGCGGCCCCGGCAATCGACACCGCACCGATGGCTTTCATCGGCTGCACGGCCTGCGGCGTGCCGTAGTACATACCGGTTGCCACCAGCGCCAGCCCGAAGCCCAACAACATGCCGCTCGGCGCAACACCGACAACGGTGACATAGGCCAGCAGGAACGGCACCAGCGTGCCGAGATCGCCGAAAGCCCCGGACCACTCACCACTGCTGAAACTCAAGCGCCCGGTTGCGGCAGGCGCGGATTTCACTGCATCCGTCTGCACCCCGCTCATGGTCAACCCTCCTCAGATCGTCATGCTAACGCAGGACAAACCTGCGAGGGTCGCCGGAAATCAGCGTTTGGCGTTCGGGAAAAACAACTGATCAGCGCCGATCTTGTAATCGGCAATGTTTTTCTGGCCTTCCGGCGAAACCACCCAGTCCACAAAAGCCTGGCCCATATCCTTTTTCACATGCGGATGTTTGGCCGGATTGACCAGCATCACGCCATACTGGTTGAACAGCCGCTGATCACCCTCGACCACGATCACCAGGTCACCGCGGTTCTTGAACGACAGCCAGGTGCCGCGATCCGTGAATGCATAGGCATTCATCGCAGACGCGCTGTTCAGGGTCGGGCCCATGCCAGAGCCGGTCTCGCGGTACCAGCTTCCCTTGCCGGTCAGCGGATCGACACCCGAGGTTTTCCACAGGCGCAGTTCGGCGGCATGCGTTCCGCTCTTGTCACCGCGCGAGGCAAACGGCGCGGCGGCGGCAGCAATCTTCTTGTAGGCCTCAACAATATCCTTGCTGCCGGCGATTTTTGCCGGATCGGTTTTCGGCCCGACCAGCACAAAGTCGTTGTACATCACCTCGAAGCGCTTGACGCCAAAACCGTCAGCAACAAATTTATCTTCCGCCACCTTGTCATGCACGAATACGACGTCGGCATCACCGCGCCGGCCCATGTCCAGCGCCTGCCCGGTGCCCTGTGCGACCACGCGCACCTGTATACCCGTCTTCTTTTCGAATACCGGCAGCATGTGCTTGAACAAACCCGATTGTTCGGTTGAGGTGGTCGATGCCACCGTAATGAATTTCTGCTGTGCAAATGCCGGACCTTGCTGCAGGCCAAGCATCGTCAGCGCAACAATCGCGCCCTGTAGTACATTTCTCCGGCTCAGTGCCATGGTAGTTCTCCTTTGATGAATGCTGCCGCTTCGGATGAAGCGGGTTCCTTGAAAAAACGGTCGATGGGTGTGTGCTCCATCAACCGGCCGTTGCTGATGAAAATTATTTCGTCGCCAAGGCGGCGCGCCTGGCCGAGGTTGTGCGTGGTCATGATGATTTTGGTGCCCGACGCATGAATCGTATTGACGATGTTTTCAATGTCATGCGTGGATGCCGGATCCAGATTGGCGGTAGGCTCATCAAGAAACAGCACATCGGGCCCCAGCGCCCAGGCGCGCGCCAGCGCGAGGCGTTGCTGTTCACCGCCGGACATGACACGCGCCGGCCGGTGCGCCTGTTTTTCAAGACCCACCACTTCCAGCACATCCATTGCGCGCAATTCGCTTTCGCGGCGTGACTTGCCTGCCAGATGCAGGCCGTACACCACATTGGCCAGCGCAGAACGCCGCAGCATCACCGGTCGCTGGAACACCATGGCCTGATGACGGCGCACATCACCATTGCGCGCGCCATGCCAGACGATGCGTCCGCCAGTCGGCACCAGAAGTCCATGACACAGTCGCATCAATACGCTTTTGCCGGCGCCATTCGGTCCGAGGATGATCGTGCGCGGCCCCGCTTCGATGCGTGCGGAAATGCCGTTAATGATCGCGGTTCCGCCGGCACTGAAGGCCAGTTGATCGAGTTCGAGCGGCAGCATGCTAACCATACCTCCGCTGCGCGACTTCGCGGATCAATGCGGCCATTGCATTGAGCAGAATCACCAGCGCGATCAATACAATGCCCAGTCCCAGCGCCAGCGGCAGATCACCCTTGCTGGTTTCGAGCGCGATGGTTGTCGTCATCACCCGGGTCACGCCGTCGATATTGCCGCCCACAATCATCACCGCCCCGACTTCAGCTGCGGCACGACCGAATCCGGCCAGCACGATGGTCAGCAGGGAGAAGCGCGTATCCCAGATCAGCGTCATTGCCCCGGACAGACGCTGCGCGCCGAGAGAACGCAATTGCTCGGAATATTCACCCCAGGCATCTTCAATCGTCTGCCGCGACAGGGCCGCAATAATGGGGACGATCAATACCGTCTGTGCAATCACCATCGCCTGCGGCGTGAACAGGATGCCGAGGCTGCCCAGCGGCCCGGCGCGTGACAGCAGCAGGTAAATCAGCAGCCCCACCACGACCGGCGGCAGTCCCATCAATGCGTTAAGCAGCACGATCAGCAGTTGCCGGCCGGGAAAACGTTCGACGGCGATCACCGCACCCAGTGGTAATCCGATCAAGGTTGCGAGCAAGGCCGCGCTCAAGCTGACCTGCAGGCTGAGCATGACGATGCCCGCCAGCCCGGAATCCAGCCCGACCACCAGTGCCCACGCCGCTGCAAATGCCTGGCCCAGATCAGTCATGCAATTCTTAACCTAATAGAAAGGTTGGCCATCATCTGTGATAATGGCGCAATCCTTAATATGTAAAAACTTGCAAGTATGAAAATAACGGCACAAATTCGCTGGACTCTCGATTCAGTCGAAATCGAGCCACGGCTGGTCACACTGCTGGAATCGATTGCCCGCAATGGCAACCTGCAGGCGGCAGCCAAAAGCGCAGGCCTGTCCTACCGTCATGCTTGGGGACTTCTTGAAGCCGCAGGCACCGAACTCGGCGAACAGCTGGTGCACCGGCAACAGGGCCGCGGCACTCAGCTTGCACCTCTGGGCACCAAGCTGCTCGAGGGCATGGTCGACGTCAACGGCTCACTGGCTGCCGGACTCAGGGAGGGGGAAGCGCGCATGGCCGTCCACCTGGCTCAGGCCCCGTCCTCAGCCAGCAATCCTTCGCAGGTCACGCTGTTTGCCAGCCACGATCTGGCGCTGGCCCAGATGCGTGAAATATTCGCCCAACGAAACGACCTGAAGCTGTCGCTGCAATTCCACGGCAGCCTCGACTGTCTTGCTGCAATGCGACGCAATCAATGCGAGCTGGCCGGATTCCATTTGCCCTCCATTCCCGGAACCCGCACCCTTGCCGCACAACTCATTCCATTTCTGAGTATGAAAGGCTGGCGGGTCACACGACTGCTCGACCGCACCCAGGGATTGATGGTGAAACCGGACAATCCGAAAAAACTGACGCGACTGTCTGACCTGGGTAAAGCCGGCGTCCGCTTTGTCAACCGCCAGCCCGGCTCCGGCACCCGGCTGTGCCTGGATTTTCTGCTGGGCCAGCAAGGCGTCCAGCCCGCGCAAATCCATGGCTACGCCCACGAAGAATTCACTCATGCCGCTGTTGCAGCCACAGTGGCCAGCGGTATGGCCGATGTGGCCTTCGGCATCGAGGCAGCAGCCCGTGAACAGGGGCTCGATTTTGTACCGGTGGTCAACGAACATTACTACCTTGCCGCACGCGCATCGGTACTTACAAGACCCGGGGTCCGCACCCTGCTTGAGTTCTTTGACAGCCGCGAATTCCGCCGTCTGGTCAACAATCTGGCCGGCTATCGTTCGGTGGCCGAACTGGATTGGGTGAATGCCATGGACATCATCCAATAGCGTGCTCCACCCCTGATAAAATCGGGCTCCTGCGTAAACGCTGCACAAGGATCCCGCCATGAGCACCACCAATCCCACGCTGCACGAACTGTCCTGCGCCGACGACTACGATCCGAATTCCATGCCTGTGCCCAAGGCGCGGGAAGTCATCGCCCGCTTCCTCTCACCGGTCAGCACCATTGAACGCGTTTCCGTTCGTGCCGCCCTTGGTCGAGTACTCGCCGAAGATGTGATCTCGCCAGTCGATGTGCCATCCAATGACAACTCGGCGATGGACGGCTTTGCCGTGCGTTTTGCCGACCTAAAGGCCGACGCCAAGGCCACCCTGAAAATCACCGGCAGTTCCTTTGCCGGCGTGCCGTTCAAGGGCAAGTTGGGTGCCGGTGAAGCCGTGCGCATCATGACCGGCGGCGTCGTTCCCGAAGGTGCAGACACCATCGTCATGCAGGAACACACCGAATCCAAGGATGGTGCAGTCACCATCGGTAGCGGTCACCGCATCGGCCAGAATCTGCGCAAGGCCGGCGAAGACCTGCAACTCGGACAAGCGGCACTGCGCCGCGGCCAGCCGATACGCCCCGCTGAAATCGGCCTGATTGCCTCGCTGGGTATCGCCGAAGTTTCGGTCTATCGCAAACTGCGAGTCGCATTCTTTTCAACTGGCGATGAACTGGTGTCCATCGGCTCGCCGCTCGGCGAAGGCCAGATCTACGACAGCAACCGTTACACCATCTACGGCATGCTGACGCGCCTGGGCTGCGAAATCATCGACATGGGTGTAGTACGCGATGATCCCAAACTGCTGGAAGCCACGTTCAAGGAAGCCTCAACGATTGCCGATGTGGTAATCACCAGCGGCGGTGTATCGGTAGGCGAAGCCGATTTCGTCAAAGACCTGCTCAACAAACTGGGCGAAGTGGTGTTCTGGAAAATCGCGATGAAGCCCGGCCGCCCGCTGGCTTATGGCAAGATCGGCAATGCACATTTCTTTGGTCTGCCCGGCAATCCGGTATCGGTGATGGTGACCTTCTATCAGTTCGTGCGCGACGCGCTACTCAAACTGTCGGGCCGCGATCCGATCGAGCCGCTGCCGACCTTCAAGGTGCCCTGCACCTCGACGCTGAAAAAAGCACCGGGCCGTACCGAATTCCAGCGCGGCATCCTGTCGCGCGATGACGCCGGCACCCTCAGCGTGAAAGTCACCGGCGAACAGGGTTCGGGCATCCTGCGTTCCATGTCGGAAGCCAACTGCTTCATCATCCTGCCCACCGATCAGGGCAACGTCACGCCAGGCACGCTGGTCGAGGTGCAGGTGATGGAAAGCGTGATCTAAAACAATCGCAACAACCGGCGCGTTGTTCAAACGCGCCATACCGGGGGAGCAAACACTTGAGCAGTGCACAAAAGCCAGTTCGCTGGGGCATGGTCGGCCTCGGCTGGGTCGCCACAGATTACGTCGCACCAGGGATCGTCAAAAGCACGGGATCGGAACTCGTCGCCTGCCTCGGCAGCACGCCGGAGAAAACCCGCGCCTTTGCTGAAAAATTCAAAGTGCCGCATGCGCACAAGGATCTTGTCGCACTGGCTGCCGATCCCGATGTGGATGCAATCTACATCGCACTGCCCAACGCGATGCACTACGCAGCTGTCATGGAAATCGCCCGCGCCGGCAAACATATCCTCTGTGAAAAACCGTTTGCAATGAAAACGGAACACGCGCGCGAAATGGTGAAAGCCTGCCGCGATGCCGGTGTGGTATTGCGCATCGCGCACCAGATCCGCCTCGACGCTGCCGTCGTCCGTGCCCGTGAGATCGTGCAATCCGGCCGGCTCGGCCGCCTGACCGAAGTTTCGCTGGAGCGTGCATCGGCAGTCGGTGCCCGCGTCTCGTGGCGCCAGGACTTCGAACAAAGCGGCGTGATGTATGACGTCGGCGTGCACCTGCTCGACCTGATCCAGTACGTCACCGGCAAACGTTTTGTGGAGGTCGCTGCGTTTACCCATCCTGACCGTCGCGACAAAAAGCCCGACGACACGATGACGGTGCTGGGCCGACTCGAAGACGACTGCCATGCGCTGGCCAAGGCCACGCGTGAGGTCGCCAGTGCCGAAAACAATCTGCTGATTGAGGGCGACAAGGCCACACTGGTGACATCAGCACTGCGTTTTGCGAAGGAACATGTCATTACGATCCGCGATGCCAATGGCAGCACCGAAGAGCGTTTCCCGGTCAGCCCGGCCTATGACCTGCAGGTGCAAGCCTTCGAGACCGACGTGCGCGGCGGTCGCAGCCTGTTGCCCGACGGCGAAGACAGCCTCTATACCGTGGCGGTGACCAACGCGGTGCTAAAGGCCATTGATGAAAGGCGCATCGTCACGGTCGCGCCCTGACCTTTTCTCTGACTTGCCGCAGGCAGCACATCACCGCACAATCCATCAACATCATCCAAGAACGCCGAATCACGGCCCGGAGGAGAACCATGAAACGCATCGCCCTTGCTGTCGCAACCGTATTCATCACCACTGCAGCACCTGCAGTGCTTGCACAGGTCTATCCGACCAAACCGGTGCGCATCATCAACCCGCTGGCCGCCGGCGGTAACGTCGATATCGTGGCGCGCGGCATTGCCGAACAGCTTTCCAAATCGCTGGGGCATCAGGTTCTGGTCGAAAACCGGCCCGGCGCCAGCGCACTGATCGGCACCCGCTATGTAAAAGGACAGCCTGCCGATGGATATACCCTTCTTGCCATCGCCAACACTTTTGCACGTGTGCCGGCGATCATCAGCGATGCCGGCTATGACCCCTTGAAGGATTTCACCGGCGTCTCGCAGACTTGCGACATTCCCATGGTACTGGTGATCAATCCCGCCTTGCCGGTGAAAACCGTCAAGGAGTTCATCGCACTGGCGAAAAAACGGCCGGGCGAATTGACCTATGGCTCGGCGGGCAACGGCGGCACCGGCCATGTTGCGGCGGAAATGTTCAGCGAACAGGCCGGCATCAAGCTGATGCACATCCCGTACAAAGGCAATGCACCCGCAACCACCGACCTGGTCGGCGGCCAGATCATGCTGATGTTTGACCAGGTCAGCACGTCGGTCGGTTACATCAATTCCGGCCGCTTGCGCGGACTGGCCGTGACCAGCAAAAAACGCTCGGCGTTGTTCCCGGACATGCCCACCATCGACGAGGCCGGCGTCAAAGGCTTCGAAGACACTACGTTCAACGGCATCGTCGCCCCGGCCGGAACACCCCGCGATATTCTGGAAAAAATGCGCGGCGAAGTCACCAAAGCCGTCGCTGTGCCTGCCCTGCGGGACCGCTTCGACAAACTGGGGATTCCCCTGGTGGCCAGCGCCTCCCTTGATGAATACAACGCTTTCCTGCGCAGGCATGTAGAAGGCTTCGCAAAACTCGCAAAGTCGGCAAACATCAAGGCCAACTGATCCAATACCTCACGCATCACGGAAACCGCCATGCCACTCCAGCATCTCGAACACTTCCTCATCCAGACCGCGGACCTTGAAGCGACGCGCGACTGGTATGTCAACGTTTTGGGCTTCCGCGAAGGACCCCATCCCGACTTCAAGTTTCCGGTGATCTGGCTTTATCTCGGCGACACCGATGTCATACATCTGACCCAGGGCGGCAAAAACGTCAGTGAAAACCGCAAAGCCTATCTCGGCCAGCAATCGGATGCGGTACACGGCAGCGGTGTGCTTGATCACGTCGCCTTCCGCTGCACCGGCCTGCGCGAAGTCATGGAAAACCTGCAGAAACACAAGATCGAATTCCGCAAGCGCATGGTGGACGATCAAGGCCTGTTCCAGCTGTTCATGCTGGATCCGAACGGGCTGAAGGTCGAGCTCAACTTCTCCAATGCCGAAGCCAAAGGCATATCACCGGAGCTGATGGCCTCGGCATTGCCGGCATGAGCGCGCCTCAATGGAAGGTGCGGCAGTATCACTATCTTTCCAAAGACAGCCACGTCCATCCCTTCCTGGTCGATCTGTGGAACGAGGTCGGTGAGGCCACCGGCGGCCGAGTCAGCGCTACAGTCATCGCCAAAAACGAAGGCCTGCCCGGATCACATCTCGACATCGTCGATTTGCTGGTCAAGGGCGAAATCGAATGTTATGTACTGATGGGCGGCATCCTCGGCGGCGTCGTACCTGCACTGGAAATCCAGGGCCTGCCGTTTGCATTCAAGGATCACGCCCAGGTGCATGCCACGCTGGACGGGCCGCTGGGCAACTATCTGCAGCAGGAACTGTGCGCCAAGGGTATCCATGCACTGCCCTACGGCCTTCTTGAAAACGGCTTCCGCCACATCTCCACCGTTAACCGGCCAATTGCCAAAGCAGCTGACCTCGAAGGCATGCGTATCCGCATCCCGGAAGGCCGCATGTTTGCCGACGCCTTTGAAAGCCTCGGCGCGGTTCCCGTTGAAGTGAACGTGCTCAAACTCTACGATGCGCTGAAAAACCACGAGATTGATGCCCAGGAAAATCCGCTGTCGATCACCGAAGCCCTGAAGCTGCACGAGGTCACGCGGCACATCGCGCTGACTTCGCATATGTGGTCGGGCTTCAACATGATGGCCAGCCTGAAGTTCTGGAATGCACTGCCGGCGGATATCCAGCAGACCATCGAAGGCATCGCGCGTAAACATGTAGCGCGCCAGCGTGCGCATACCGATGCGCTGAACCGCGGTCTCGAACTGAAAATTGCCGACTGGGGAATGATCGCCACCCAGGTCGATCGCGCCGATTTCCGTAATCGCCTGCGTGATTCAGGGTTCTATCAGCGGTGGCGCGAAATCACCGGCAAAACAGCCTGGACCTTGCTGGAAGACAGCATTGGAAAAATACAGTAAATATT
>CAMAYE010000097.1 GCA_945862135.1 Bordetella parapertussis | reverse complement strand
GGGCAGGCGTGCGGATTATGGAAATGGCGCGCCCGAGACGATTCGAACGTCCGACCCCTGCCTTCGGAGGGCAGTACTCTATCCAGCTGAGCTACGGGCGCGTTGCGGCTCGGATTCTACCATGCCCCCTGCAGACGGCGGTTTTACCGGGCATGGCAATGCCGATATAATTCGCGCTTTATTGAAGCACCGGGATATCGCAATGAGCGAACACCATCAAACAGAGCACTCCTCGCCGATCAAAACGCCCAAGCAGCTGGCTATCGCCATCGTGCTGGCATTTGTCGTGCCTGTCGTTGTCATCATCATGCTGGCCCAACTGGCTGCCGATACCAAGAAATCCACTCTTTCACCGGACGCACAGGAAGAGGCTATCGCAAAGCGCCTCAAACCGGCCGGTGAAGTGGTCATCGCCGCAGCAGGCGGTGCACAGCAAATCCGGGACGGCAAATCAGTCGTTGAAATGGCCTGCGCTGCATGTCATGCAACCGGGGCCATGAATGCTCCGAAAATCGGGGACAAGGCTGCCTGGGGCAAGCTGACCGGACGCACCCTTGAATCCCTGACAGCCAGCGCAATCAAGGGTATCCGGCAAATGCCTGCCCGTGGCGGTAATCCGGATCTCACGGATGTTGAAGTCGCGCGCGCCATCGTCTACATGGCCAACCAGGGCGGAGCCAACTGGAAAGAACCTGCCGCTCCTGCAGCCCCAGCTGCTGCACCCGCAACCGCCGCCAGCGCTCCCGTTGCCGTTGCCTCAGCAGCAGCTACCAGCGGTGGCAACGAAGCCAAAGGCAAGGGCGTCTACGACGCCAGCTGTGCCGCCTGTCATGCTGCGGGTGTCGCCGGCGCGCCAAAACCTGGCGACAAGGCGGCATGGGCTCCGCGCCTGAAAACCGGTAAAGACGCGCTGTATGCCTCTGTCATCAAAGGCAAGAATGCAATGCCACCGAAAGGCGGCAACCCTTCACTGACTGACGACGACATCAAAGCGGCCGTCGACTACCTGATGGGCCTGGCCAAGTAACGAAACTAGGACAGCGACATCATGAATGACAAAAAGGCGCAGCGCTGCTGCGCCTTTTTGTTTTGAACTGGGACGGCAACGGGCATGGCGACTTACGCAATCGGCGACATCCAGGGCTGCTACGACGAATTGCGCAGGCTGCTGGATATTGTCGGATTCGAAGCCTCGCACGACACGCTCTGGATCGCCGGCGACATCGTCAACCGGGGACCGCACACCCTGGCCGTGCTGCGCTTTCTGAAAAATCTCGGCGATCGCTCCATCGCCATCCTTGGCAACCACGACCTGCACCTGCTGGTGGTCGCAGCCGGGGTTCGCAAGCCGCATCGCGCCGACACACTCAACGAACTGCTGGCAGCGCCCGATTGCGACGAGTTGCTGGAATGGTTGCGCAGGCAACGCTTGATGCATGCAGATGACAGTCTCGGTTACGCGATGGTGCACGCAGGATTGTTGCCGCAATGGAGCGTTCCACAGGCACTTGCACTCGCCCGCGAGGTTGAAACCGTGCTGCAGGGTCCGGACTACCAGGATTTTCTGCAGCAAATGTATGGGAATGATCCCAAGCGCTGGGACGATAACCTTGCCGGTTACGACAGGTTACGAACCATTGTTAATGCCATGACACGTCTCAGACTTTGCACGCCCGATGGTGAAATGGAGTTTTCTCACAAAACCGGTTTACCGGGCATACCATCAGGCTACATTCCCTGGTTCGACGTACCTGGACGCGCAAGTCGCGACACGCCATTGATCTTTGGTCACTGGGCTGCGCTGGGACTGTTGCTTCGCCCCAACCTGCTGGCCATCGATTCAGGCTGCGTATGGGGGCGGCAACTGACTGCGGTGCGGCTTGAGGACCGCCAAGTCTTCCAATGCGACTGCGTGAGTGTCAGCAGTTCAGAAGGCGACTGACGATCGCAGCTCGCGCAGCTTCAGCCAGTGCGCGGCGATGAGGTACATCTGCCTTCAACAAAGGCAGAAAATACAGATGTGCATCTATACGCCGAAGAGCGATGATCTGCATCAGCGTATACCAGAGAGATTTGTCCCCGTCATAGGCAGCCTCTTTGCAAAGCGCACCTTCATGATGCGTGAAACGCAGTGCCGCCGGTTGCACGACCGCCCCTGCGATCAGAACCGGCTGAAGAAGCGAACTGTGAAAACGCAATACTTCACTTCCATCACTCGTCGTGCCTTCCGGAAACACGGCCACCACATCGCCTTCCAGCATCGCCTCAGCAACCAGCCGGTTCACCCTTGCGGTGTCGCTGCGGCGTCCGCGTTCGATAAAAAGCGTACCCGTTTGGGCGCTCAGCCAGCCGATGACCGGCCAGTTGCGGATCTCCGATTTCGCAACAAAACGAACCGGAATCGCTGAATTCAACGCAATAATATCCAGCCAGGAAACATGATTGACGACAAACATCAACGGCCGGGCCGATGCCGGCGCATCATGCACATGCAAATGCACACCCAGTATGCGCAGCATTGCACCGGACCATTTTCTGATTGCTGACCGGCGACGCGCTTTTGAATAAAACGGAAACAACGATGCGACCGTCAACACACCCTGCAGCAAGTGTGCGGCGAGGCGTAACAGACGCAGGCTGCGCGCGATCAACGATGTTTTTCTACCCCGGCTGCCCATGCCAGCCATTATAGAGGGGCATAGAGCTCCGGCCATCAGGTGCGCAGAAAATGGCGCGCGTAACGTGCACTCATGCGTGAGAGCGGCAACAACATCAGCAAATCAGCGGTATTGAAGTCGGGATCCCAGGCCGGCGCGCCACAGATGTATGCGCCAACGCGGAGATAGCCTTTCACCAGTGCCGGTGGATTTACATCGACATCGCGGTCCAGTGCAGCGAGCGGCAGCTCGCAACGCGGAAATACGCGATATTCCGCAGGGGACAGGTGAGTGCGCGCGAGACGGCGATAAAGGCTTGCAGCAGCGCAACCGCCGTCACCCATGCTTAAAGAAGCGCAACCGATCAGATAGCGATAATCATGACGTGCCGCAAAAGCGACCAGCCCGGACCAGAGCATGGAAATCGTCGCCCCGGTTCGGTATTCGGGATGTACGCACGAGCGACCGATTTCAACAGTGGCGGCACGCAGCTGCTGAAGGCGCGTCAGGTCAAACTCGCCATCAGCATAAAAACTCCCGATCTCACTCGCCTTCTGCCCCGGCAAAAGCCGGTAAGTGCCGACCACTTCGCCATTCCCGGTATCCCGTACCAGCAGATGTTCGCAATGGGCGTCATAAAAATCACAGTCGACCCCCAGCGCAGCACTGGGCACATTCGCGCCCATTTCCTCCGCAAAAATCCGGTAACGCAGCCGCTGCGCTTCAAGCACCTCAACGGCACTGCGGGCAAAAGACACCGCCAGCGCAGCGCCATTGCCGGCACGCGTCTCCGCAACTTCATGGGTTTGATTCAGCATCAGGCCAGTCTCCGTCGTTATTGACGGATTCGAGCCTAAGTCTGAAGAATGACAGTGCCGTGAAGAACCGGTTAAAAATCAGTGACAGCGCTGAGATCGCCCACCGTTTCGAATATCAGTGCGTGACGCGTGAAGTCCGGCCGTCGGAAAGAATGCGCACGCGCTCGCCTGCCTTGAAGGTCTCGTCGGCCTCCTGAACGATCGCCACCAGCGCACCGCTGTCGAGTTTGACAGTCACTTCAACCCCCGTGCGCCGCGTCGCCCCCTGCTCAATCGCCTGACCTGCAACGCCACCGGCAACAGCACCCAGCACGGCAGCGATATCGGATCCGCGCCCACCACCAACCGTACTGCCGGCAATCCCGCCAACCACGGCACCGGCTGCCGGGCCGACGATGGTCCGCGTACCTTCGATTTGCACCTGACGGACGCTTTCGACAACCCCCATGCGCACATTCTGCTCACGGCGCGCCTCTTCCCGCGAATAAGAACCGCCGCCGAGACCTTGCGCGCAACCGGCGAGCACTGTCGCCGCCAGCAATAGCACTGCAGTCCGTATCCGTGTGTCCATAGTCAAGCCTCCAATCACCACAGTTTCATGCCAAACGCCTTCTGGAACAGGTCAGCCGCCTCTGCGCGGTCAAACCGGTGATTCTGACCACCCCGCCGGGCAATTTTCAGGGAGCCCATGAGAGACGCCAAGCGTCCGGTCAATTCCCAATCAGCGCCGGCGGAAAGCCCGTATAGCAGACCGGCGCGGAAGGCATCACCACACCCCGTCGGATCGAGCACGGCTTCCGGTTTAACGCTTGGAATCTCGATCTGTTTACCGCCGGTATGTACTACTGCACCCTTGGCACCCATTGTGACCACAATCGCCTTGACGAGTTTCGCCAATTCCTCGAGTTTCTTGCCGGTTCGCTCCTGCAGCATCTGCGCTTCATAGTCATTCACCGTGACATAGTCGGCAAGACGCACGAATTCCTCGAGTTCCGGTCCGCCGAACATGGGCAGGCCCTGTCCGGGATCAAAGATGAACGGGATACCCGCCTGGTTAAACTCCTTGGCATGCTGAATCATCCCGTCACGGCCATCGGGCGCAACAATGCCGAGCGTGACGCCTTTGGCATCCGAGACATGATTCTCATGGGAGTGATTCATGGCGCCGGGATGAAACGCGGTAATCTGATTGTCGTCCAGATCGGTGGTGATGAACGCCTGCGCAGTGAAAGTTCCGGGCACCATGCGGATGTAATCCTGCGCGAGATTCAGTCGCTGCAGCCGCTCGTCATAAGGCGCAAAGTCATCACCAACCGTGGCCATGATGCGCGCCTCACCGCCCAGCATCTGCAATGTATATGCAATGTTGCCCGCACAACCGCCGAATTCGCGGCGCATGTCGGGCACGAGAAACGCCACGTTGAGTATATGCAACTGGTCGGGCAGGATATGATTTTTGAACTGGTCACGGAACACCATGATGGTGTCGTATGCCATCGAACCGCAGATCAGGGTGGACATCAGCTGACGCCTTGAATAATGGGAGGCCGGATTATAACAACGCAGCCTGTCTCCGCCCGGCGACGGGTTGGAATTAGCCCCCATCCTGCAGCATAATCAGCCTTGCCGGCGTACTCTTGCCTGCTCCGACACCCCACAACCCACAACCCAATAACATTCAGCGAGGAAGAGCCAACATGCTCAAGGAGTTCAAGGAATTCGCAATGCGCGGCAATGTCGTCGACATGGCCGTCGGCATTATCATCGGCGCGGCCTTCGGCAAGATCGTCGAATCTCTGGTGAAAGATCTGATCATGCCGCCGATCGGCATGCTGCTGGGCAAGGTCGATTTTGCCAATCTGTTCGTCGTGTTGCGCGAAGGTGCAACGGCAGGTCCCTACTTGAGCGTCGATGCCGCGCAGAAAGCCGGTGCAGTGACCTTCAACTACGGCGTATTCATCAACACCTGTATCAGTTTCGTGATTGTCGCCTTCGCGGTTTTCCTGCTGATCCGCTCCATCAACAAGATGAAAAAAGCAGAAGCGGAAGCGCCAGCTGCTCCTGCAGCGCCAGCGGAAGACGTATTGCTGTTGCGTGAAATCCGCGATGCACTGAAAAAATAACCTTCGGTACCATAAAAAAACGCACCCGATCGGGTGCGTTTTTTATTTAAGTTATTGATTATAAAGTATTTATTGTGTCTTCGGTTTTGCCATCAATTTTTTTCAGCATCAGCAACCTTTTCATATGCCGCTGCATCCAGCAGATTCTCCATCTCCGCAGCATTGTCAGGCTTGATACGAAACATACATGCCGCATAAGGATCTTCGTTGATCTGTTCCGGTGCGTCGGACAATTCCTCGTTGATAGCAACAACCTCGCCAGACAGTGGGCTGTAGATATCCGATGCGGCCTTGACCGATTCAATAACACCGCAGGCTTCCCCCTGCCTCACCCGGCTGCCCGGTGCGGGATTCTGCACAAACACGACGTCGCCCAATTGCTCCTGCGCGTGGTCGGTGATGCCCACGGAGATCAGGCCATCGCTTTCACGGTACGCCCACTGGTGAGTGACGCTGTATTTCAGGTGCTCCGGCGCGCTCATTTCGACCCCGTCATAAAAATTTCAATCGGACAATTCGGCAGTGCTGGCAGTCTACACATTCAGTGCCCGGGAGCCGCCAGTACGGCCAGACGGAAACCTGCAGCGCCAAGATTGCCAGTCTCCAGGCCCAGTCTGACTGTCAATTCGGCATTCGCGGCAATGCCGGAATCCGCTTCACGCCCTGGCGCCAAATATTCAGCGGGAAGGAAAATGCGCCGTGCCAGTGTGTGATCGTTGACGTTCGTCAACACCAGATCAAGAGCCGGGTAACCAACTTCATGGCCCGCATGATTGCGCAAGGTCGCAGTCAGCTGAATCCGGTTTGGATTAGCCGGGTCAATCACCTGCAGATCTGATGCCTCGATCAGAATAGACTGTGGACGCTGCGGCAAAACCACTGCACAACCTGCCTGCACGCAGACCCAGTTCAACCACTGCTTCGCAAGCGGGTGTTGCGCCGCGACTTCACTCCGGTAAAAAAACAGCGCCTGTAACACGAGCGCAACCAACAATACCGCTATTGCAGCAGGCAAGCCCCTGCGGCGCGATTCGGTAACAGGCTCATCGACTGCCGGCTGCGTAAAGGGGTTGTCGATATCCGGCGCAACCGCGCTAGCGCTTTCATCAACTGCCGGTTTTTCCACTGTCGTGTCTAACGCTTCTCCGGGCAGCGCCTCCACAGGCCCTTGATCAGCCGGAAATTCTGCAACCGGTTGGACTGCGTCCGGCACGTGGGCGGGTTGCGGATCGGGTGCCGCTTCTTCAAGGGAACCCGGCGTCGCCTGAACGACCGGATTTTCTTCGATGATTTCGGTTTCCGGCAATGCGTCGAGTTGCGGTAGAGGCGGGGCTGTCTCCTGCACAACATCAGGATCAACAGCCTGCTGCTTTTGGGGCTCGACCACCGCGGCTTCCGGTGCAAGCGCCGCCAGCGCATCAAACACCTGCATGCAACGGCCGCAACGTACCTGACCGCCATGCGCCTGCAACTGGACCGTTGTCACACGGAATACCGTATGACAATGGACGCAGCGTGTTGTAAGGGTCGACGGTGCCATCAGATTTTCAGTAAACCGGCCTGCAATGCTGGGATGGGCCTATGATACCGAACGAGGTGCCCCAACAGCAGCATCACCGAAAGTCACTTCAGATTAATTACGGTGCCCCGTCAGCAGAACCCAGCCCTCGTCCGTGGCGGCGCGGGTCATCGTGAATTTCGACGCATAAGCCTCAATCACGGCATCGGCCTGCTCGACAAGAATACCGGAGAGCGCAATCCGCCCGCCGGGCCTGGTCAGACGTGCCAGCAGCGGGGCCAGCACGGTCAGGGGATTGGCTAATATGTTGGCTACAACAATCTGCGCCGGACCAGCCACATCCTGCTCCGCCGTCGCCAGCGCGATATCCACACCATTTTTTTGTGCGTTCAGTTGCGCCGCCAGGACCGCCTGCGGATCAATATCGATTCCGCATGCACTCGCAGCGCCTAGTTTCATCGCAGCAATTGCCAGGATTCCCGAGCCACAGCCGTAATCCAGAACGTCAGCCTCAGGCGTCACTGTTTCAGCCAACCAGCGCAGACAGAGACGCGTTGTCGGATGCGCACCGGTGCCGAATGCCACGCCCGGATCCAGCGCGATGTTGATTGCCGCAGGATCCGGCGGCGTGTGCCAACTCGGCACCACCCACAGCCGTGGCGTGATTTGCATCGGGTGAAACTGGCTCTGTGTCAGCCGCACCCAATCGGCATCTTCAACCCGCTCGATGCGGAATGCTGCGGTGATCGGTAGTCCAGACGCCGCCAGTGCTTCGGGTATGACTGAATACAGGTCGGCATCGACCGGAAACAGCGCACCGACACGATTGCTGTTCCAGCCGCTCGCCGGCGCTTCTCCGGGCTCCGCAAATATGGGGCGTTCATCCGCCGTACCCGCAGCGGCATCCTGCACATCCACCGCCAGAGCACCGGCTTCCAGCAACGCATCGCTGAGAATTTCAACAGATTCTTCGGCGGTCTCAATGATTGCGCAAAGCCAGGGCATCGGATGTTTCCGTCAGACAGTTCGCCGCTATTCTGCGCGCGTCAGCTTGGCAAGGCGTTCTTCGAGGTAATGAATGCTGGTGCCGCCTCTGCGGAACGCAGTATCACTCATCAGCTCCTGGTGCAGCGGCAAATTGGTCTTGATGCCTTCAATGACCATTTCCGATAGGGCGATATGCATCTTCGCGATCGCCTGCTCGCGCGTATCCCCGTAAGTGATGATCTTGCCGAGCAGTGAATCGTAATTCGGCGGCACGAAATAACCGCTGTAGGCATGTGAATCAACGCGTACGCCGGGACCGCCCGGCATGTGCAGCGAGGTGATGCGGCCCGGGGATGGGGTGAATTTGTACGGATCCTCGGCATTGATACGGCATTCAATGGCGTGGCCCTTGGTGACCACATCCTTCTGCCGGATCATCATTTTTTCTCCGGCAGCGATGCGGATCTGCCACTGCACAAGGTCGAGACCGGTCACACATTCGGTAACGGGATGTTCGACCTGCAGGCGTGTGTTCATTTCAATGAAATAGTACTCACCGCCCTCAAACAGGAACTCGAAGGTGCCGGCCCCCTGATAACCGATCCTGCGGCAGGCTTCAGCGCAACGTTCGCCGATCTTGGCGCGGGCACGGGCATCAAGCAACGGGGCCGGTGCCTCTTCAATGATTTTCTGGTGACGGCGCTGCATCGAGCAGTCACGATCACCGAGGTAGACCGCATTCTTGTGTTTGTCGGCCAGCACCTGGATTTCGATATGCCGCGGCTTTTCGAGATATTTCTCCATGTAAACCGACGGATTGCCGAAAGCGGCCTGTGCCTCGGCCCGAGTGGTGTTTACGGCATGGATCAGCGCAGCCTCCGTATGCACAACGCGCATGCCGCGCCCGCCGCCGCCACCCGCCGCCTTGATGATCACCGGGTAACGGATCTGCCGCGCAATCTTGACGATTTCCTTGGGATCCTCGGGCAGAGCGCCATCCATGCCCGGAACCACCGGTACGCCAGCCTTTTTCATCGCGTTCTTTGCGCTGACCTTGTCGCCCATCAGGCGAATGGTTTCGGCCTTGGGCCCGATGAAGGTGAAACCGCTCTGTTCGACGCGCTCGGCAAAATCGGCGTTCTCGGACAGAAAACCGTAACCGGGGTGAATTGCTTGTGCATCCGTGACTTCAGCAGCGCTGATGATCGCGGGGACGTTCAGGTAACTGCCGCTGGATGGTGCAGGTCCGATACACACCGACTCGTCGGCCAGACGCACATATTTGGCTTCGGCATCCGCTTCGGAATGCACGACGACCGTCTTGATGCCCATTTCGCGACATGCGCGCTGGATGCGCAGGGCAATTTCGCCGCGATTGGCTATGAGAATTTTGTCGAACATGGATTCAGGTTATCCCCGGCGGCGCCATCGTCAGGAAATTGTCCGCCAGCAGGCGGTTCCGCACGATCTGAGACAGGTTTATAAGATTCAGCCGATGATGAACAGCGGCTGGCCATACTCGACCGGCTGGCCGTTTTCGACCAGGATGGCCTTGATCACGCCATCGGCATCCGCCTCGATTTCATTCAACAATTTCATCGCTTCGATGATGCATACGGTTTCTCCGCTTTTTATCGGCGAGCCGACTTCGACAAACGGCTTGGATCCTGGAGCCGACGATCGATAAAACGTGCCGACCATCGGCGATTTCACTGTATGTCCAGCGGGTTCCTCGGGGGCCGAATCTGCTGCATCCGGGACTGGTTCTGCAGCATCCGCCGCAGGATATTGGACCATCTGCTGCGGTGCCTGCGTCATCATCACTGGTGCCGCAGTACCGCCAAAGCGGCTGATGCGCACCTTTTCCTCGCCCTCGGTGATTTCCAGTTCAGCTATATCAGATTGCTGTACCAGATCGATCAACGTTTTCAGCTTGCGTAAATCCATGACTACCCCTTCTTGTTGGTATGGCGCAGCGCATAATCAAACGCCAGTTCATAACCGGCGGGGCCCAGGCCACTGATCACGCCAACCGCGATATCCGAAAAATAGGATTCGCGGCGGAACGATTCCCGCGCAAACACATTGGACAAATGGATCTCGACAAACGGGATGGCTACTGCGGCAAGCGCATCCCGCAATGCCACGCTGGTATGAGTAAACGCCGCCGGATTGATCAGAATGAAATCGGTCCCGTCCCGTCCGGCCTGCTGCACGCGCTCGACCAGGTCGGCCTCTGAATTACTCTGGAACACCCCCAATGCAACTCCCGCGTTGCTCGCCCGTTCCTGCAAACGCTTTTCGATTTCAGGGAGCGTTGTCGCCCCGTAAATCCCGGGTTCGCGGGTTCCGAGCAGATTCAGATTCGGTCCGTTCAGCAATAACAATTGTTTGGGGCTGGCCATAATGTTCCCGATTATAATTGTCGGAACTTTTGCGGCGACCAATCCCCTATATGTCGCCCGCGCAGCTCCCGCAAATCAATTTCCTTGATTTTGACAGAAATTGACTGAAATTGTCCACAAAAGACACATAAATAAGTGTCTTTAACGGCTTTTCATTGCCGCTCCCGCAGCCATGATAATTCTCCTGCTAGCAGAATGCCCTGCTTCAGTCTGACTCTGAACCCCGCCTGTCATCACTGACTTTCCAGAAAATTGAATTTGGCTGGTTAATCAAAAATTAACCGAAGATAGGTCAATTTGGCTCATTTACAGGCGGAATAAGCTGACGTTACGAAACGATCCGCCCGAATTTTGAGGCCTGAAAATGACTTAGAAGGGGGGTTACAGCAAAGGAAGCAGGGTATTGCGCATCCGCTCTTCGGAAATACCGCCAACGAGGCTGGCAGCAATCTGCCCTTTCGGGTTGATTACCAGCGTATAGGGCAATACCCCCGCCTTGTTTCCCGCCAGCCGAGACAAATCCATCGCGTCCATGCCGCCGATCAACAATGGGTAGTTGATATTGAACTCTTTGGCGAATTCCCGGACTTTATCGACTTGATCGACAGCAATACCTACAAATTGGACG
Organism: Bordetella parapertussis; assembly: GCA_945862135.1. GTDB lineage: Bacteria > Pseudomonadota > Gammaproteobacteria > Burkholderiales > SG8-41. The sequence goes on along the minus strand of CAMAYE010000097.1, from coordinate 1,364 downwards.
TTTTTAACGACATATTCCCGCTGCAGCCGAACAAACATCGGGATCTCTTCCCTGCATGGCGCACACCAGGTTGCCCAATAGTTAACTACCAATATGCGTCCACGGAACCCACTCAGAGTCTGGGGGGTGCCGTCCAAAGCAGTAAGCCGGCTGGCAAGGATGTCACGACCCCGATCCGCAGGGGCATCACCGCCGAATCCGCCGAGCCGGAACAGATGAGTGGCATATCCTGCAGCGGCGGCGGCACCGCCTACTGCTGCGAGCAGCAGCGCCCGCCGGACCGGGATCACCGCACGCCCAGTGCCTGATCAAGCACCGTCGTGAATTTATCCGCTGACATGAACCCGATCACACGCAAGCCCTGAATTTCGCGCCCCGCAGGATCAAAAAAAACGATCCCGGGCGGGCCGAACAGCCGGAAACGTTTGAGCAGTGCCTGGTGATCTGCATTACCGCTGGTCACGTCCGCCTGCACCTTGACCATGCCAGCCAGTCGCGACTGCACCGCCGGATCGGTAAAGGTGTAACGCTCCATTTCCTTGCAGCTGACACACCAGTCGGCATAAAAGTCGAGCATCACTACCTTGCCTGTGGCGGCCGCGATTGCCGCATCAAGTTCGGCAACGCTGGCGACGCGCTGGAATGCAACACCAGGGCCCGCCGGCGCGCCGGCAGCCGCACCGCGCAATCCCGAAAGCGGTTGGAGAACATCACGGCTTCCCGACAAGGCACCGACGACATATGCAAGGCCCGCTGCCAGCGCGATGATGCCCACACCCTTGCTGATCCGGGCGCCGCCGCGGGCATTCTGCGGAAGTGGATCAATGGCACGAAGATAAACGCCCGTCAGAATCAACAATGCTGCCCAAGCGAGCATCTGCATGGCCATCGGAATGACCGGTGACACCAGATATATGGCGACCGCCAGCAGCAGAACTCCGAAGAAGCGCTTCACACTTTCCATCCACGGCCCTGCCTTGGGCACCAGCGCGCCTGCAGAAGCGCCGATCGCCAGCAGTGGAACGCCCATGCCCAGCGCCATTGCAAACAATGCACTGCCGCCAAGCACAGCATCACCGCTTTGCGAGATGTACAGCAGGGCGCCTGCCAGAGGTGCCGCGACGCATGGCCCGACAATCAGCGCAGACAACACCCCCATCACAAACACACCGAAAAAATGTCCTCCGTGCAGTCGGCTGCTCGCCCCGGCCAGCCGCGACTGCAAGGCACTCGGCAATTGCAGTTCATAAAAGCCGAACATTGACAGCGCCAGCATGACGAACATCAGTGCAAAACCGCCCAGCACCCAAGGGTTCTGCAAAGCAGCAGACAGCAACGCCCCGGACAGACCGGCTGCAATACCC
>CAMAYE010000096.1 GCA_945862135.1 Bordetella parapertussis | reverse complement strand
AACCAAAGCCGGGGTGTTATCACCGCAACCAACGTAGTCGTACGGTGCAGCTGCACCCGTCGTTGTGCAGGTTGCAACACCACCTGCGATGTCTTTCATCGAGAGCACGCCCGTTCCGATGAACGGGTTGACTTCGCCGTTAACAATCAGGTGCGGTGTGTAAGCTTCAAATGAACCAACGTTATGGGTGTGATAAATCAGCGTCGGTTTTCCGGTTGATGCCAGCGTGCAGGCATAAGCGGAGACCCGCGCGGTGCCCGAGGCATTGTTGCGATAGATATGCAGGTCATCGGGAGTGCCGTTCGCATCAGCATCGAGACAAAGCTTGACCACAGCGCCACGAATCGAAGCGGTCGGCGCTGTAGCACCGGAAATCCACAGTTGGTCGAGGCTGTTCGGGTCAGCGGTAAAAAGGTTCTGCAGATCCGTCGGGGTCAGCGCGTGGGCAGCGGGGGCGGCGAATGCAGCGGCAACGCCCATAGCGAGCAATTTACGTTTCATGATCAGAATTCTCCAATTTTCTTGAGTAGGAAATTGCCGGCGACGGTATCGTCACCGGCAGTCTTTCAGAGGCAGTACTTATTTCAGACGACGGCGGGCCATGCCACCCAGCAGCGCCAGACCGGCGAGCATCATGGCGTAGGTGCTGGGTTCCGGGATCGGAGCGGCCAGCGCTGGTTGCGAGTAAACAAGCGTGTCGCCTTGCAGCGACCAGAGGCCGTATTCATTGGATCCACCGGCAAGCGCGGCGTTGTTGTCAAACTCAATCGTGCCGTCAGCATCAAGATCAACGCCGAAAGCTACACGGCTGGCACGCTGGTTTGTGGACAAGCTGCTGGCGTAGAACTGGAAAAACGGCAATGCTTTGTCTTTACCAGCGAATACAGTCGTGCCGGCGCCATATTGGCCACCGTACAGGCCATTGGTGTCATAACCGGTATAAATGCCACCCATTGTCACCATGGTGGAGTTGGCATTGTAGTGGTCGTTCTGACCGTTGACCGCCGTATTGGAACCCACGGCTGTTGACGACATGCCAGGATCAGCATTCATCGTCGAGTTGTAGTTCAGTACGGTCGTATTGGCAAACGTGCTGGCCAGCGCGCCATTGGTCGGACCGAAGGTCGGACCCGGGTTGGTCGGGAGACCGGTGTTGCTGATGATGTTGGCGGTGCTCATCACGCTCTGGCCGGCTGTGCCAGCGATCCCGGGGCCGGTTGCATCAAACGCCAACACGCTCAACTGGGCATTGGCAATGTTGTATTGAGCGAGGCCGCGGAAGGTGTTCAAAGCGCTACCGTAAGTACCCAGGGCCGGGTTAGAAGCGGCGATGACCGAATTGTTGCTGGTGAATGCACCGGTAGCCAGGTTCCATTCGAGTTTGAGGCCACCCACGCCGTTCCAGGTCTGCGCCTGGCTCATCGTGAAGCCAAGATCAAATGCGGCGGTACCGTGACCAGGGGTATTTGCGGTACCCGTGGTCAGCGAAACAAACAGGTCGCCGTTGCCGTTGTTGACTTCGACTGCGGCTTGAGCGCCGGTCGCAGCAGCCAAGGCAACCGCTGCAGCGAGCAGCTTGATAGTGAACTTTTTCATGCAGTGATCTCCTAAAGAGGTTGTGAGCAATGCACGCCTGCTGCGCAACCCGGCCATCTCAATCGCTTCCAAGAGATCCGTAGTTTTCCGGCCCCGCCTCGCAGCGGGTGTGGCTTGTCGCAAACGCCTGCCTGATGATTTCTGCATCAGACACATGCACTTTAGGAAGACACAGTGACAATTAGCACAGCGCGGGGAACTTTTTTAGTAGTCCGATGGACGCAACCCGAATAGTCCGATTGAGGGATGGCGTCTCCGTCAACACGCACCGCATCCCGCGAATGCGCCGAAAGCTAGTCCGACCGGACTACTCGATCACCACGCCGCGAAGCAGTTGCATCAACATGCCCTTCGCGACAGCCTGCGTGCGATTCTGGACATTCAGTTTGCGCAGAATATTCTGAACATGGTTCTTGACGGTCAACCCGCTAATACCGAGGATCATGCCGATTTCCATATTGCTCTTGCCTTCGTACACCCAACGCAGAATTTCAAGCTCGCGAACCGTCAACACACCACTGGAAATGCTGGCGACGGTCGATGCCGCTACGGGGCGTTTCGAGGGCTTGACTTCATGATGCTGTGTGCGGATCCACGCAGCATGCAGGTACGGCACGATCAGTTCCGTCAGCAGCGCATGTTGTGACGTCACCTGCACCCGAAACCGGGAAAACATGAAAAAAGTACTGGCCTGGCCATCAGGCCCACTGGAACCGTGGGCCACTATGCTGCCCAGCTTGTGTTCTGCAAAATCAGTGGCCAGCGCCGCAGCGTTGCCGCCCGGCTCCATATGGTCGAACAACACCGGATCACGACCGCTCTTCTCCCACGCTTGCACCAGTCTGACGGTGATACCGGCGTCCTTGCGCTCGAGGGCTTTCACCAGATTGGGAGATTGCGGGTAACAGGAAATACTGTCGACTTTACAGCAGCCCGTGCCTTGCTCAGCCACGCTGCACACCAGCAAGTCATGTGGCAACAGTGTTTGGAGAGGACCCTGCGTCCAATTAAAAAAATGGTGCCGTAACCGGACCCGGAGTCCGGCCTGAATCACCAGCAGCAGTTTTTCGAGCTCTACGCCGAGAACGGGCGTCTGTTCGATATTCATCGTCAATTTGGACCTAACCGGGTCCCCTTGCCTCACATGCCTGCCTGGTTATGACTGTCGCTTGAATGGTGGATTGCCAGCGAAGAGATTTTCCACAATGCATTCTGCCAACGAATTATTTCGATTCCATGTAGAACCAAAGAAGTTTCGCTGGAATAAAAAACATTTTCTGCTTTGAATACATGCCGTTGGCTTGATGTTCGCGAATAGGTAGTCCGAACGGCCTATCCACATGGGGGCCTTTCGTTAATAACGGATTTACACTTTCGAAGAATCAGGTAACAACTTGCGGCAAATTGCTGTGCAAATTATTCGCCACACAACATTCATTATTCACTTTGCACGCAGGCGCTGAGCACCGGATCAAACGAAAATCTGCAAAGCGGAATTGGCAATAGATCGGGATTGCCACCTTTATTCAGCAACTTTTCAGCGATCTGCCGGTGACCGCGAAGCAATGCCCAATAAAGTGCTGTTTTCCGATCCGCGTCCATCAGATCCGGATCGGCCCCGTTGGCCAGCAGTACGTCGATGATCTCTTGTTCACCAAGGACCGCCCCCATGATCAGCGGTGTCTGCCCTTCGTACAAAGGGGCGCTGCCACTGGGCAAAGAAGTATCCGCACCTGCCTTTACCAGTTCCCTGACGACTACCGCATGCCCGAACATCACCGCCAACGTCAGAGCCGTATTTTTGTTATCACTGAATTCATCCGGACGTGCACCAGCACGCAGCAATGCTCTTGTAATTGGTACTTGTCCGCGCATTGCAGCGGTCGCCAGCGGCGTACGTCCGTCACGCGCCTTGCCGCTCGGCCATGCCCCTCGCGCAAGCAGTTCACGAACCGCCTCAAAATGACTGCCGCGCACCGCCAGTGCCAAGGCACTGTCGCCATTCAGGTCACGCGTGCTGACATTGACGCCCGAATCAGCCACTTTTTTCAGGACGTTCAGGTCACCGGTCGCCGCAGCGTCAAACAAAGCACGCTCACCGGCATTCAGTTCCCGCAACGGAACGTCGTGAACGTTCTGCGCCATTCTTCGCAGATCGTCACGTTTGATCGGTTTTCGTTCTTCTGAAGTTGGGATGGCTCTGACGCTTACACCAAGCCCGTCAAGCAGGTCAAAAGCCTTGCTCTCGCCTGCGGTCATGCACGCGACAGCCGCTGAAATCACAACCAGCCGGGCGCTGCGAATGAAGTGCATTCGGTGCTTATCGATAAAGATATTCATTTTGAATCCGTCAGAGGCTGTGTTGGAAGCGGACTGGTAACGACAATCGATGACGTTGTGATCTGTCGTTGCGGTGACAGGGCCAGCGGCTTTGGCTTCGGTTTGGGCTGAGGCTGCGCATTGGCTGATGGCGCATAAGCAAAACGCCAATCCGCATGTGACTTCGCTGATTCAAAGGACTCATAACCTTCGGGAAAGTTTTTTGTCTTTTTAGGGGCCAGTTGTGACAGGCTGTATACACCCATGATGGTTCCACCCGGACCATTAACAATGCCCCAATCCGATTTTCCGGTCAGCGGATCTGCATAAATCTTCCGCAAATGCCGGCGCGTCGTCGGGAAGCGGCGATCCAGCAAAAGGTCATCCATCGTTTTCGGAAACTGCTTGGCCCCGCCGCCGGGCGTACTGTCGTAATAGGACGCGATCGCAGCGCGGTATGCATCACCGGTGAACAGCAGATCGCGCTCCTTTTCGCGCATCAGCGTGGTATGCCAGACCTCACCCACTGCAGCCAGGCCAATTCCAAACAGGGCAACCACAATCAACAGACCGACATAGGTAAAGCCGCACTGATCGTTGCGCACATCAGAAATCGACATAATTTCTTCCATCCGGATTGGCCCCCTGAGCGCCGCTTCGGAGGTCATAGAGTTCACCCCCCGTCCCGTCAGGCACTGGAACCGGTATCCACGTCGATTCGCTCTCAGTCAGGGGGTCGACCGGCAAGCTGCGTAAATAGCGTTTTCCGACCAGTTCCTGCAGATCCTTGGGATACCGGCCGGTATCGCCGTAAAACTTGTCGATGGCGTCACGGGTGACCGCCAGCGTTTGTTTGAGCGTTGCCTCTTTGGCGCGCTCAACGCTATGAAAATAGCGCGGTAACGCAATCGTCAGCAGGGTCGCGATAATAGTCATGACCACCAGCAATTCAATCAACGTGAAACCTTTGCGGGACATAAAGTCACCATGCCCGATACGGCAAACCGTTCAACCCGGTCCCTTCGGACCGTGAAAAAACGTCATACACATCGTCCCCCGGACTCGGAGCATCCGGCGGACTGGAGTAGCTGCGCAGTCCCCAGCTTTCCGCCGCGGTTTGCTCGGGTTCAGAAAAAGGATCGCGCGGCAGGCGCCGCAGAAAATAAATCTTTTTCTTCCCGGGATCCTTGATGTCTTCAACACCGGAGACGAGGCTATCCAGCGTACGCGGATAACCGGTTTCATCCGTCCGGCGCGCCACACGACCATCATCAACGGCCCGTTTGTAGGTATCGATCGCCTCCCGGATCTGCCGCAATCCAACGCGAAGTTCCTGCTCCTTGCTGCGTTGTACCGCCAGTTGTGCCAATGGCACCACGACCGAAGCCAGCACCCCGACAATGACTACGGTGATCATCATTTCGATCAGCGTAAAGCCAGGTGAAAGCCCTGCGGCTGTGTTGGAACGCCTCCTCACGGGCTTATTCTCAGCTCGCGCGGCGGCGGGACGCTCACCGGAACATTGCCCCCGGCTGCGTTGCGCACCGTCGCCCCTTCGATAGCCAACTGGACTTGGGCCGCCGCTTTCGCGACCACGCGGAACCTTGCCTCTCCGGATACCGGACCTGCGGCTGTTTTTTCCAGTTTAAAGGCCGCCGTGCCATCGCCAGACCCCGTCGTGATCACTGTCGGATCGTAGGTGATCTGTAATTCAGCACTGGTCGCATTTGGATGATCGGAAAGGGTGACCTTCACCACAAACTCCTTGCCTACGTTAGCTTCGGCAGGTGCGTCAAGTGTCAACGTTGCCAAGGGTTGTTGAGCCGCTGCGGAGGCTGCAGGTCGGGCTTCCGGTTTGGCCTGCGGGGACGCAGCGCCAGGCCGCCCCGACAGGGCGAGCGTTCCCGGACGAGTCGCAGAAATGATCAACGGCGATGCACCGATTGCCGACTCTGTTCCGGAATAATATTCAGCCACTACATGCTCCGGGCGGTGAATATTGCGAACCACCCGCGGCGTAATCAGCAGAACGATTTCCGATTTTGTGCGATTTTCCAGATTATTGGAAAACAGTCTTCCCAGCACAGGCATATCGCCAAGCAACGGCACCTTATTGGCCGTCGTGCGTTCATCATCCTGGATAAGTCCGGCAAGAATCTGGGTCTCGCCGTCCTTCAGTCGCAACAGCGTTGATGCATTTCGGGTGCCGATTTGATAAGCCAGTCCGCCACCGGTCGTGGGAATCTCCTTGACGATATTGCTAACCTCAAGCACGACCCTCATCGCCACATCACCTTCCAGGTAAATCGTTGGCTCCACCTCAAGTTTCAAGCCGACGTCAAGGTAGCTGACGGATGAGGACGTTCCCACATTGACCGCGGAGGTTGTGGTCACAACAGGCACTTTGTCGCCAATGTGGATTTTGGCTTTTTCCCGGTTCTTGACGCGGATCCGTGGATTGGCGAGTACGTTGGTCAGCCCGTCGGTCTGGCGGATGTTCAGGACCATTGCAGGCGTAGCCACAAATCCGACCAGGTCGCCACTGGCTCGCTGCAATGGAACCGTAGTCCCGGTCGCACCCACCGTCAGCGGATCCTGAAACTGTATACGGTCGGGAAAGCGGACGCCGAGTTCCTGCACGCGGCTGGAGCCCACTTCCAGGACCTCCACTTCCAGTGTCACTTCCGGTTCTGCAAGATCCTGTGCGGCAATGAGTTTTTCGGCGAGGCGTACTGCCTCCGGCGTATCTTTCATAACCAGCAGATTCAGTTTTTCGTCCATGAACAGGTCGCGCGTCTTGACCACGGTCCTTATCATGTTCAGCACCTGCTTCACATCGATATTGGAAACATAAAAGCTTCGCACCACCAGCTCTTGATATTCCTTCTGCTTGGCCGCGGTATTGGGATAAATCAATACCGAATTCTCGTTGAGCACTTTGCGTTGCAACTGGTTTGTCGCAAGAATAAGGTTAAGTACATCTTCGACTGAACTATCGCGCACGACGATAGTGGTCCGCAAATCCGGACGGACGTCACGGTCAAATACGAAATTGAGTCCGGTCGTACGTGAAATAACATCGAATACCGAACGAAGATTGGCTTCGCGGAACTGCAGGGTGACGCGTTTGCCAATGGCCCCTCTGAGCGTCGGCGGCTCGAGGCTGCGGCTCGCTGCGAGATCCGTAATTTGCCGGAGTGTGCTGCGCGCCCCACGGTGCGCGGGATTGTCGGCGAGTACAAGACGCAGTTTTTCCTCTGCGCCCTTCAACTCCTTCTTTCTGATGAGCGCCTCTGCGTCACGAACAAGCGTTGCATGCTTGCGATCAAGATGGACGGATTCAAACCCGGCTTTGGCCCGCGCGTTCGCAGGATCCAATTGCAACGCACGCCAATACGCTGCGGCAGCGTCATCCACCTGGCCATTGACGCGTGCCGTTTCCGCCTGAACCAACAACCGACCGACATACAAATCACGTTGACGTATCCATTCAAATCGCAGTTTCTGGTCGCGCGGATTGTCCTTTGCGCTTTGTTCGAGCAGGCTCAGCCCGTTTTCAACCTGCCCCTCCGCAATCAGACGCTTGCCCTCGTCGTACATCGGATTGCCGACGCACCCTGAGACCGTGAACGCAATCATCAGGAGAGCGGCCTGTCCGGCTTTTCGAATAGAGATCAATTGAGTGCTCCGATATTTATTGACTGGCGCTCTTTCAGCGGCAGATAAATCAGTACGATCGTGTCGGCGCCGATCTCCTCAACCCGGTAAGTGCCGGCGAAAGACTCCCCCGCAGAAACAGTGAACGTCTCCTGCGCTCGATTGAGAAAAACCACTGTTTTTCCCTGCTCCACCATGCGACCGAGAAAGGTAAATGGCAGTTTTGGCGCGCGTGGCGGCGGTGGTGATGGCTGAGGCGCTGGCGGCGGAACCCAAGACTTGCTTGCAAACAGTTCACCGCTTCCCCATGTAAATACGCGTTGCTCGAGTTTTTCGAGATTCAGTGTCGTGGCGGCCTCCCTTGAAACGGCAGCCACAGCCTTGCGGGAAACCGCTGGCGCCTTGCCAGTGGCCGATTTCGGTGCCGGCGTGTTCAACTCGTTCTGCCAAATCCAGTACGTTGCCGCCACGGTCGCAATCAGTGCGGCCATCAAGAACCAACGCCGACTGCGATTGTCCGCTTTCACTTATTGACGCCCCGTGAACAGGGTCAACCGCAGGCGAACATCCAGCACTGCGTTGCCGACGCCGTCACGACGAAAATCAACCTCATCGAGAGCGATGGCAGGAATATCCGCAAGAACCTGCGAAATGAACCCTCTAATCTGAGGGTAGCTACCCTTCACCGGCAAGGTGATCTGGTATTTGTCCAGCTTCCAGCCGCGTTCCTGCAGCAGCTTGTATTCACCCGCATCAACCCTGACTCCGTTTTTTTCCGCTGCCGCATAAACAAGTTCAAGCCAGTCCGGGAGCGATCCGGCCGAAGGGAAGAATTTGTAAAAAATACCAAGCTTTTCCTCATGACTGTCGGCACGTTTTCCGTAATCCGGCCCCGACAATCGGAGACGGGCATTCAGTGCATCAACGTCAGCTGTTATTTTTTCAAGTTCATCCATCCGAGCGGGAAGAACTGCGACTGCAAGCACAACAGCAGCCAGCAACATAAAAAGCCCCGACTTTCCACGCCAGCCCAACGACTCAAAAGCCCTTCTCAGCTCCCAGGACAATCGTGTCATTGGCGTTCACTCCAATTCGCTGACAGGGCGAACGCAACCGGTTTCTGCGGATCCTGTGTCTTTATTTCATGGCTCATCAGGAAAACACTGGTCAGCAGGTCTGTCCCTTCGAGCCGACGCGAATAATCGAGCATCGCCGCAAAACTTTTGGCTTCGCCATTGATTCGCACCATGCGGTTTGCCGCATCCGGCTGTATGGATAACAGGGCAATCTCCTCATCCGCCGCAGATTCCATCCGGTCAAACAATCGATCCCAAGGAATGACCATTTGCTCGATGACACCATTGGCAATGCGTACTTCGAGCTGGACTTCGCGGTTGTCGCGCCCTGACGCGGCCACTTTTGAAGGCGCCCTGCGCATCATTTTTGATATCTCGGACTTTTGTGCATCAAGATTTTCGATGTCCGCTTCAATACTGAAAAGGAATGCGCCACCAACTGCCAACACAAAGCCGCCGGCAAGCAGCAACACCGCGGAGAAACGTTCAGCACGTGCAGATTTCTTGAAATCGATTGCAATGGCGGGAACGGTGCTCATGCCACCTCCCGGTTGCCGACACGGAATTCAAATCGTTGCGGAAATGTCGAACTCAGGATGCTCACCCCGGCGGCCCGGAGCGCGTGCACAACTTCGCGGCTGAAGCCCGTGACTACGGCATGCACATTCCCCATGCCTGCTCCCACATCCTCCGGGAAGAGGGCTCGTTCCTGCGCAAACACCGACAGCATTTCCCGTGACGGGTCGTTACCAATGACTCGACAACTGGCATGTCGCCAAGTCCCGTTGACCAGACACCCGAGCCAGAGCCTGCCGGGTTCCAGCAGCCCGAACCAGGCCACGCCGCTATTGATTTTTCCCCGGTGATGATCAAAAACGGCGCAGAAATGCGGCTGAACCGAAGACAATACAATTCCGGCACCGGACAACAATGATTCAACCTCTCGAACCAGCACTTTATCGACAGCAAACGCGAGGACCGGCTGCCTGAACGAAAGCGTACCCAAACGGATGTCCCAGGCATCTGCAGCAGCGCCGTGAACCGCACGAAATTTTGCATGTGCCAGCGCTTGGTACTCTTTTACCGACTTCAGATGGTCACTCCAGGCCAGTAACTCGCATCGCACAAAATGGCCGGAAAGGAGCACAGTGCAATTCGCGTTCTTGATGGCATTTGCTTTAACAACTTTCGCGAGGGTCAGCAGCGCACCCCGCCAGCGCTCCGCACCAAGGTCGGTAACTGGAACCGCCCCATCTTTCGATACAACAACGCGACGCCCGCGCCGCGACGTCAGCGCGTATTCGACGAAGTCCGGCGCCAGGCCTACGGACAGGCGTTCAGGCCACAAACGTAACACGGTTGATTTCCTCAAGACTGGTGGCACCAGTACGCACCAAATCGACGGCGGTATCACGCAGAAAACGGGTGCCGTTACGGCGCGCTGCTTCCTTGATTTTCCGGATCGGCTCGCGACCGGCGATCATTTCCCGCAACTCATCGTTCAAGACCAGCATTTCGGCGATTGCGCATCTGCCGCGAAACCCACTGCCGCGGCACTCTCCGCAACCCCGGCCTGCGCGAAAGTGAAAGCCGTGAATCTCATCCGGATTCAGGCCGGACTCCTTTATCGTGCGCGCGTCCGGTTGCACATCCTCCGCACAATGCGTGCAGTTCAGTCGGACGAGACGTTGCGCCATGACGCCGTTCAACGCCGCGACAAAACTGTAGGGATCGACACCCATATGCGTAAAGCGGCCGATGACATCGAAAACGTTGTTCGCGTGTACCGTGGTAAAAACCAGATGTCCGGTCAAAGCCGCCTGAATGGCGATTTGCGCAGTTTCGGAATCGCGTATTTCGCCGACCAGTATCTTGTCCGGATCGTGACGGAGAATCGAGCGCAGCCCTTTCGCAAAGCTAAGCCCCTTTTTTTCATTGACGGGGATCTGCAGGACGCCGGGCAATTGATACTCGACAGGATCTTCAATCGTGATGATCTTGTCGTGGCCATTGTTGATTTCCGTGACGGCAGCATACAAGGTGGTGGTTTTTCCGCTGCCGGTAGGTCCGGTTACAAGAACCATGCCATACGGTTCATTGGACATTCTGCGCAGGACAACGAGCGAATCACTGTCAAATCCCAGTCGATCCAGTCGCAGTCCCTTGACCTCATCCGCAAGGCTTTGTTTGTCGAGGATCCGCAGCACGGCGTCTTCACCGTGAATGCTCGGCATCACCGATACGCGGAAATCGACTTCGCGCCCGCGAACAGCGACCTTGAAGCGACCGTCCTGCGGAACGCGCCGTTCGGCAATATCCAGCTCCGACATGACCTTGATCCGGGAAATGATCTGTTCGGCCATCTCCGTCCCGGCAACACTGCTGGCCAGTGTCAGCACCCCATCCAGGCGGTATTTGATCACCAGGCCTGCCGTGCCCGCCTCCAGATGAATATCGCTGACGCCGGATTTAAGGGCGTCGTAAAGCGTCGAATTCACCATCTTTACGACCGGACTGGTCCCTTCACTGATGGAACGAAGCGAGAGTTCTTCAACACCGGCCGACACGCTGCCACCGCTTTGCGTCGCGGAGGCCAGCGAATCCAGCGCTCGCATCGATTCTTCCTTGTGCGAGAGGTATGCCGAAATATCCGAACCTCGGGCCAGATACCAGACCAGCGGAATGGAAATCCGCTCGGCAATCCAGGAGCGCAACCCGTGGTTGAAAGGATCACCGTGGATCAGTTGCAGTTCACCGTTTGCTCCGCGAAACACGACACACTGCCGCTCCACTGCATCGGTGAACGGCAGAATTTCGAAATCAGGTGTCAACGCGTGCAAGGCTTGCATGTCAAGTACCGGATAACAAAGCAGCAGACCAAGGGCCCTGGTGAATTCGTCGGGCGGCAGCGCCGCCAACTCCTCCAGACACTCCACAATTGGCCGACCGGACTTGAGCGCATTTTCGCGGGCCGTCGCGACCTGCCCGCGCTGCAGTGTGGGCAACCCCGGAAACTGTTCTGTTGCGATGTTCACTGAATGCTCCCGGCGAGCTCGAAAATCGGCAGATAAAGCAGCAGAACAACACCCCCGATAATGAGTCCGATAAATGCCATCAGCAGCGGTTCAAACATCTTCGTAAACCACTCGACCCACCGGGTCATGTCTTCGTCGTAGAAGGCAGCGATGCGCTCCATCATCTCCCCCATCCGTCCACTGCGCTCACCCACGCGAAGCATGCGCAGGGCCACTGGTGTAGTCAGACCGTTGGCTTCCATGGCCTGAGACAACGTGCGGCCTTCACGGACTTCGCCGATAGCCGCTTCCAGCCTGGAACGCAGGGAGGGCGCAAGCAAACCACCAATCATGCTTAGTGCCGGAACGGCAGACATGCCCCCGCGCAATAACATGCCGGCCGTTCTATAGCAGCGCGCGAGCTGATAGATTCGCAAGCGCTCCCCGACAGCCGGCATTCGCCATAACTGGGCGGCGATCCACGCTTTTGATTCCGCCCGACTGAGCATCTTTATAAGCAATGTAATGACCATAGCGACGGCCACCAGGATCACCAGGCCGTGCTGCTGAATGCCCAGACCAATGAGCAGAAGAATCTGCGACATCCACGGCAGGTTGTCGCCGAGGTCAGCGTAAACCTGACTGAACCGCGGCACGACATATCCGATCAGAAAAATGCTTACCAGCAAACCGATAGCAATCAGCAAAACGGGATAAATGGCGGCAGAAACCATTTTTTTACGCAATCCCTCAAGCTGCGATTCGTATGCAATGTAGCGACTCAAAGCCTCCGGCAAATCACCAGTACGTTCACTGGCGCGCACCGTTGCCACATACAACGGAGGGAAATGCCGTGGAAAAAGATCCAGGGCAGCCGAGAGTGA
>CAMAYE010000095.1 GCA_945862135.1 Bordetella parapertussis | reverse complement strand
GTTGCCAGAAGCGTGCGAGATCATAAAAACTAGGTAAATCAATGGCTTACGACTTAGAAGAGCAAGAGCAGCTGGCGACAATCAAATCCTGGTGGTCGCAATACGGGAAACTGGTCATGGTGACCTTGATCGGCGGACTGCTGGTGTTTGGCGGCATCCGTGGCTGGCACTACTACCGCAACACCCAGGCCAGCGCTGCTGTTGCGCTGTTTGACCAGATGCAGCGTGCCGAACGCGCCAGCGATCACAAGAAGGTTCGTGACATTGCCATGCAGATCGTCGACAAGTACGCCTCGACGCAGTATGCGACGCTGGCTTCAATGGCCGCGGCAAAAAGCGCGTTTGATACCGGTGATCTGCCCGCGGCGAAGACCCGGTTGCAGTGGGTGATCGACAATGCGAAGGAGAAAGAAGCGCGTGATGTTGCGCGGCTCAGGCTTGCTCGTGTGCTGCTTGATGAGAAAAATCCGGCAGAAGCCCTTAAACTGCTTGAAGTCAAACATGGCGACAGCTTCACCGGACTTTATGCAGACGTCAAAGGTGATGCCCTGCTCGCAGGGGGGCAACGGGTCGAGGCACGCGCTGCGTATCAGATCGCGCTGGACAAGAGCGATGCCGCCAGTCCGCTGCGACAGATTATTCAGTTGAAACTCGACGCATTGGGTGAGAGCAAGTAATGCGCCGCCTGTTGCCGCTGGCCGTTGCTGCTTTGCTCTTGCAAGGTTGCCAGACCGTATCGGACACCTATGACGGCTGGTTCGGCTCGTCCCCCAAACAAAAGGCGGCAGAACTGGTGTCGTTCGAAACAAGGGCGACGCTGCGTGTGGTCTGGCAGGGCAACGTAGGCAGTGCTCAGCGCAGTGCGTTTTATCCGGCCCTGAGCGGCAACACGATTTATGCCGGTGGTGTCAGGGGCGAGATCAGCGGTTTCAATGCGGGTACCGGTGCGCAGCAACTACGATTCGAGGTCGGTAAGCCGCTTTCCGGCGGGGTTGGCTATGGTTCAGGGCTGATTCTTGTGGGAACTGCCGGTGGTGAAGTCATGGCGTTTGAACCTTCGGGCAAAGCGGTCTGGAAGGTGCAGTTGACCGGAGAAGTGCTTTCCCCGCCGACCGGCGACGACGGCGTGGTCGTGGTCAGAACCGGAGACGGACGTATTTATGGTTTGAATGCTGTTGATGGCAAGCGACGCTGGGTTTATCAGCGTGCCATGCCTTCACTGGCCGTGCGCAGTTTTGCAGGTATGGTGGTGAGCCGCGGTGCCGTATTTGCAGGCTTTCCTGGAGGGCGCTTGGTTGCGATTTCTCTGGCCAACGGCAACGTCGGGTGGGAAGGTGTGGTGGCCCTGCCCAAGGGGACGACTGAACTGGAGCGCGTCACTGACGTGACCAGCCTGCCGGTTGTGGAGGGCTCGCAGGTCTGTGCAGTGGCCTATCAGGGCCGCGTTGCATGTTTTGACCTGATTCGCGGCCAGACGGTCTGGGCTCGCGACGCTTCCAGTGTGGCCGGTATGGGTATCGACGTGCGCAACGTATATGTCACCGATGATCGCAGCGCGGTTCTTGCGCTGGACCGTCGTGGCGGTGCCAGCGTGTGGAAACAGGACAAACTGCTGGGGCGCTGGGCAACCGCGCCGTTGGCAATGGGTCGGTACGTGATCGTTGGCGATTTTCAGGGTTATGTGCATGTAATGTCGCGTGATGATGGCGCATTTGTTGCACGCATCGCGACTGACGGCAGTGCGATTCAGGTGCCGCCGGTGGCGCTCGACCTTTCCACGTTCCTTGTGCAGACCCGCAACGGTGGGGTGTACGCGATTAATGTGCAGTAACTGCGGTGCAGTAACTGCGAACCGGTAACGACACTCCGGTAACAACGGGCGCTGTTGGCGCACCGAACCGAACTTCAATCGACCGCGGCAGCATTGCGGCATCTGCGATATTTTTGACATGAAACCCACAGTCGTTATCGTCGGCAGGCCCAACGTCGGTAAATCGACGTTGTTCAACCGGCTTACCCGTACACGGGAGGCGATTGTCGTCGACGCGCCGGGCATTACCCGTGACCGTCACTACGGCGAAGGCCGTGTCGGCCCGAAATCCTATCTTGTGGTGGATACCGGCGGTTTTGAGCCTGTAACCAAGGAGGGCATTTATCACCAGATGGCCCGGCAAACCCGGCAGGCGGTGGATGAAGCCGATGTGGTGCTGTTCATTGTTGATGCCCGTGCCGGTTTGACGGCGCAGGATCGCGAAATTGGCGAGGAACTGCGCCGCAGCGGCCGCAAGGTCTGGGTCATCGTCAATAAGGCGGAAGGCATGAATTCTGCGATGTCGACTGCGGAATTTCACGCGCTCGGTCTGGGTGAGCCGTTGGCAATTTCGGCGGCCCATGGCGAATATGTCAGCGACCTGATGGATCTGGTGCTGGCAGATTTTCCGGCGCCCGATCGCGAGAAAGAGGACGATTCCAAACATCCAAAGATCGCCATTGTCGGTCGGCCGAACGTCGGTAAATCGACGCTGGTGAACGCGCTGCTCGGAGAAGAGCGTGTGGTCGTGTTTGATCTGCCGGGAACCACGCGGGATTCGATCTCCATTGATTTCGAGCGCGAGGGAAAACGTTACACGCTGGTCGATACTGCCGGCATGCGCAAGCGCGGCAAGGTAGACGAGGCGGTCGAGAAGTTCTCGGTGATCAAGACGTTGCAATCGATTGCCGATGCCAACATCGCGATCCTGGTGCTCGATGCGCGTCAGGAGATCTCCGAACAGGATGCCCATATCGCCGGCTTCATCCTGGAAGCCGGCCGCGCGCTGGTGGTGGCCGTCAACAAGTGGGAAGGCTTGAGCGAACTCGAACGCGAACAGATCAAGCGTGACGGTGCGCGCAAACTCAACTTCCTCAATTTTGCGCGCTTCCACTTCATTTCGGCGCTGGAGGGGCAGGGGATCGGTGCGCTGCTGCGTTCCGCCGACGAGGCCTATGCCGCCGCGATGGCGGAACTGGCCACGCCGCGGCTGACTCGCGCCCTGATGATGGCTGTCCAGCAGCAGCAGCCGCCCCGCTCCGGGATGGTACGGCCGAAGATGCGTTATGCCCACCAAGGCGGCTCCAATCCACCGCGGATCATTGTTCACGGATCGGCGTTGGAGGGGGTGCCGGAGTCCTATCGCCGTTATCTGGAACGATTCTTCCGCGACACGTTCAAACTCACAGGGACACCGCTCAGAGTTGAGTTCAAAACCGGTCGGAATCCTTTCGCGAACCGCGCGGTCAAGCGACGCTAACTATATGGCCAGACGGGAAAAATTAGGCTAGAGTGAAGATTCGAATAACTAAAACCAAGAGGGCATCATGAGTAATAAAGGGCAGTTGCTACAAGACCCGTTCCTGAACGCATTGCGCAAGGAACACATCCCCGTTTCGATCTATCTGGTCAACGGCATCAAGTTGCAGGGGCAGGTAGATTCCTTCGACCAGTATGTTGTTCTGCTGAAGAACACCGTTACGCAGATGGTCTATAAACATGCGATCTCTACCGTGGTGCCGGCTCGAGCTGTCAGCCTGCAGATGGATGAGAAGCAAGATAAGTAATTGTTTTTATTGAAAATATCTGATGTTTGATCGTCCGGGCAGTGGCACCAAGGCAGTGGTGGTGGCGCTGGATTTCGGTGTATCGGATTACGCCGAAAGCGTCGAAGAACTGCAATTGCTTGCCCGCAGCAGCGGTGCATCCGTCGCTGCCGTGGTTCGCGGCCGCCGCGAGAGACCCGATGCAGCCCTCTTCGCCGGCAAGGGCAAAGTCGATGAAATCGCCCAGACCGTCGCCGACAACGCCGCTTCCCTGGTCCTGTTCAACCACGCCCTGAGCCCAATCCAGGAACGCAATCTCGAGCGAAAGCTGAATTGCCGTGTGGTTGACCGCACCAGCCTGATCCTCGATATTTTTGCCCAGCGTGCCCGAAGCCACATCGGCAAACTGCAGGTTGAGCTGGCGCAACTCGAACACCTTTCGACCCGACTTGTGCGTGGCTGGACCCACTTGGAGAGGCAGCGCGGCGGTATCGGTATGCGCGGCCCTGGCGAAACGCAGTTGGAAACCGACCGCCGACTTCTTGGGAAGCGGGTGAAGGTGCTGAAGGAAAAGCTGGTGAAAGTGCGTGCCCAGCATGCCACTCAACGCCGCTCGCGTGAGCGCGCCCATGTATTTTCAATTTCTTTGGTGGGTTATACCAATGCCGGCAAGTCAACCTTGTTCAACCGGCTGACCCGCTCGGAGGCCTATGCCGCCGACCAGCTGTTTGCGACGCTGGATACCACGACACGTCGCCTGGGCGGCATCGAAGGTGCCTCGGTGGTGATTTCGGATACGGTTGGGTTTATCCGTCATCTGCCGCATACCCTGGTCGAGGCATTCCAGGCGACCCTGGAGGAGACCGTGCATGCTGATCTGCTGCTGCATGTCGTTGACGCCAGCAGTCCGGATCGCGATTTGCAGATCGCCGCTGTCAACACTGTGCTCGCCGAGATTGGCGCCGACCAAACGCCGCAGATCATGATCATGAACAAGATTGATCGAACCGCTTTCGAGCCGCGGGTCGAGAGAGATGAATGTGCTAGAATTTCCCGGGTCTGGTTGAGCGCAGCAAACGGTGATGGTGTCGATCTTTTGCGCACTGCCATCGGAGAACATGCGCTGGAAGCCGCCAGTTCAAGTCAACCTGCTGCCGCCTGAAAAAACTGAACCGATGATTGCATCCTCAAGGTCTCTTCGCGACCGTCTCAAAGACGGGCTTGCCCGCATGCTGGCGCCACTGCTCTCCCTCAATGATCCACAGTGGGGGCGTCGTCCCAATGGAAACAATAATCAGGGACCACCCGATCTCGACGAGATCTGGCGCAACCTGAATAGCCGGCTGAGCCGCCTTCTGGGTGGTAAGGGAGGCGGTTCTGCGGGCGGTGATGCCCCCGGTGGCGGCCCCAGTGCCGGTGCACTCGGCGGCGGGGCCGGCCTGCTGTTAGGGTTGGTTGTCATCGTCTGGATTGCCAGCGGCTTTTACATTGTCAACGAGGGTCAGCGCGGGGTTGTCCTGCGTTTCGGAAAATTCGTTGAGACCACGATGCCGGGACCACGCTGGCATTTGCCGTATCCGGTCGAATCTGCTGAGGTTGTGAATGTCGCGCAGGTTCGCACGGTCGAAATTGGCTATCGCAACAACGTCAAGAGCAAGGTGCTGAAGGAAGCATTGATGCTGACAGACGATGAAAACATCATCGACGTCCAGTTCGCGGTGCAGTATGTGTTGAAGAGCCCGAATGATTACCTGTTCAACAACCGGGCGACGGATGATTCCGTACTGCAGGCTGCTGAAACGGCCATTCGTGAAATCGTCGGACGCAGCAGCATGGACTTCGTGTTGTATGAAGGTCGAGCCGAGGTTGCGGCCCGGGCGCAGAAGCTGACCCAGGAAATCCTTGATCGTTATCAGACCGGCATCAACATCAGCAAGGTCACCATGCAGAATGCGCAGCCGCCCGAGCAGGTGCAGGCCTCGTTCGACGACGCGGTGAAGGCGGGGCAGGATCGCGAGCGGCAGAAGAACGAGGGTGAAGCCTATGCCAACGACGTGGTGCCGAAGGCCCGCGGTATGGCGGCACGTCTGATGCAGGAATCCGAAGGTTATCGCAGCCGTGTCGTCGAGCAGGCGCAGGGTGATGCCGCACGATTCCGCCAGATCGTCACCGAATACAGCAAGGCGCCACAAGTGACGCGCGACCGACTTTATCTGGATGCCATGCAGCAGATCATGACCAGTACGACCAAGGTGCTGATCGACCAGAAGGGCGGCGGTAACCTGTTGTATCTGCCGCTGGACAAACTGATGCAGATGACGGCCGGGACTGTTGCTTCCGGTGCGGCCCCTGAAGCGCCAGCCTCTGCAAAAACGAACGACCCCGCTGCTCCGGCAGCCGAAGGTGCGGTCCGCGGCCGTGAAGCTTTCCGCAGCCGTGATCGGGAGGCGCGCCAATGAAACAGAATTTTGGAGTAATCGCTGCTGCTGCGATCGTATTGCTGCTGGTTCTTGGCATGTCGATGTTCGTGGTCGACCAGCGGCAAAATGCCATCGTGTTCCGTCTGGGCGAAGTAGTCTCGATCAAGAAGGATCCGGGGTTGTATTTCAAAGTCCCGTTGCTGGATAACGTGCGTTTCTTCGATGTACGCATCCTGACCATCGATACCGCCGAGCCCGAGCGTTTCCTGACATCCGAGAAAAAGAACGTGCTTGTTGATCTGTTCGTCAAATGGCGGATCACCGATGTGCGCAGCTATTACACCTCGGTTGCCGGCGACGAGATGCGCGCTCAGACACGGTTGTTGCAGACCATCAATGACGGATTGCGTGCCGAGTTCGGCAACCGTACGGTGCACGACGTGGTTTCGGGCGAGCGCGACAAGATCATGGAGCTGATGCGCAACAAGGCCAATGAAGACGCTTCAAAGATTGGTGTTGAAGTTCTTGATGTGCGCCTGAAGCGGGTTGATCTGCCGCAGGAAGTCAGCGAGTCGGTGTATCGCCGGATGGAGGCCGAGCGCAAGCGCGTCGCCAATGAGCTGCGTTCGACGGGTTTTGCGGAATCGGAAAAGATACGTGCCGATGCCGACAAGCAGAAGGAAGTGATTCTTGCAGAAGCTTATCGCGATGCGCAGCGCATCAAGGGTGAAGGCGATGCCAAAGCCTCGGCGATTTATGCCAAGGCCTACGAAATCAACCCTGAGTTCTATGCGTTTTACCGCAGTCTGGAGGCTTATCGTGCCAGCTTCAGGAACAAGGGCGATGTGCTGGTACTGGAGCCGAACTCCGATTTCTTCAAATACATGAAATCGGGCGGCAAGGCTGGCGGCAAGTGATAACGGCGCGGCCGGCGGCCGCGCCTGCTGAACGTGGAGCGGCACACCATGCGGCTTCCCGCGAATGACTGACAGCCTGTTGACCGCTTTTGCCCTGATGCTGGTGATCGAAGGGCTGATGCCTTTCCTGATTCCTGGCGCTTGGCGCGAGACTTTCCGGCGATTGATCGAGATGAACGACGGCCAATTGCGCTTTGTCGGACTGACTTCGATGCTGTCCGGTCTGATCCTGCTTTATTTCTTGCGTGGTTGAGGCTCTCCCAAGCTTCTATAATGTGCGCTTTTGCGCCAGAAACCGCGACATCCTGAACGATTAATGCCATGAGAACCTGGCTGCTGCCCGAATACATAGAAGATATCCTGCCTGTCGAGGCGCGCCGCATTGAACGGTTGCGCCGGCTTGTGCTCGATGACTTCGCGGTGCATGGTTATGAGCTGGTCATGCCGCCGTTGCTGGAATATGTCGATTCCCTGCTGACCGGAACCGGCCATGACCTTGATCTGCAGACCTTCAAACTGGTCGATCAGCTGACGGGGCGCATGCTCGGGATCCGTGCCGACATCACGCCGCAGGTGGCGCGTATTGACGCGCACCTGCTCAACCGTGACGGCATTACCAGGCTCTGCTACACGGGGAGTGTGCTGCGTACGCTGCCCGGTATGAACCGCACGCGTGAGCCGCTGCAGATAGGCGCTGAAATTTACGGCCACGCAGGTATTGAAAGCGATATTGAAGTACAGCGCCTGCTGCTGCGTGCCTTGCGTCTCGCGGATATTCGCGACGTTTCGCTGGACATCGGCCATGTCGCAGTGTTCCGTGCGCTGTTGCGTCGTGGCCGCGTGTCTAGAGAACTTGAGGCTGACCTGTTCCAGGCCATGCAGTCCAAGGATGTCACTGCGATCAATGCTTTGACCAAAGGGCTGGATCGAGTTACGCGTGCGGCACTTGCCGAATTGCCCGGGCTTTACGGCGGCGTGGAGGTGCTGGCGCGCGCGAAGCGGGTGTTGCCGGCACTGCCGGAAATCCGCAGCGCCTTGCGTGATCTCAACGCACTCTCGCGGCCGCTCGCCGATCTCGCGAAGATCCGCAGTTTTGATTTGGGCGAATTGCGCGGTTATCACTATCACAGCGGTGTCGTGTTCGCTGTGTATTCGAATACGCGACCCAATGCGGTGGCGCAGGGTGGGCGTTACGACGAAGTCGGCAAGGCTTTCGGTCGAGCCCGGCCGGCGACCGGGTTCAGCATGGATATGCGCGAGCTTGCAGCCGCTGCAACTGGAGGGGCAGCCCCATCGCGGGTGCTTGCACCGTACTTGCCTGCTGACCGTTCGTTGACGCAGCGTATTGCGGCTTTGCGCAACCGGGGTATCGTAGTGATTGAGGATTTGCCGGGGCATGCCCGTTTCCGCGGTGAGCTGCAATGTGATCGCGAACTCGTACGGCGTGCCGGCCGGTGGGTCGTGCAGAAGCGCAAGATTTAGTTTAAATAATTGATTTTAATGAATAATTACCGTCATTCTGGATATGGCGAATTCGATGAAGGCTGCATGAAATGACCAAGAATGTGGTGGTAATCGGCACCCAATGGGGTGACGAGGGCAAAGGCAAGATCGTCGACTGGCTGACTGATCGTGCGCAGGGCGTGGTGCGTTTTCAGGGCGGTCACAACGCCGGGCACACGCTGGTGATCAACGGCAAAAAGACCGTGCTGCACCTGATTCCCTCGGGCATCCTGCGCGACAAGGTGGCCTGTTATATCGGTAACGGCGTTGTGCTGTCGCCGGAAGCGCTGCTGGAGGAAATTGCCACGTTGACTGCCGCCGGCGTCGATGTCGCTTCGCGTCTGAAAATCAGCGAAGCCTGTCCGGTGATTCTCCCTTATCACGTTGCGATCGACCGTGCGCGTGAAGCGGCCAAAGGTGCCGGCAAGATCGGCACTACCGGACGCGGCATCGGACCAGCGTATGAAGACAAGGTGGCGCGTCGTGCGATCCGCCTGCAGGACCTGTTTCACCGCGAACGTTTCGCCGCCAAGCTGGGCGAAGTGCTCGATTTCCACAACTTCGTGCTGAAAAATTATTTCCGCGTCGATACCGTGCCGTTCCAGAAAACGCTGGATGACACACTGGCGTTTGCCGAACGCATCAAGCCAATGGTGGCCGATGTGCCGCGCCTGCTGTACGAGGCGAACCGCGCCGGTGATCAACTGCTTTTTGAAGGCGCGCAGGGCACGCTGCTTGACGTTGATCACGGCACCTATCCCTTCGTGACCTCGAGCAACTGTGTTGCCGGTGCGGCTGCGCCGGGCGCAGGCATCGGTCCGCAGAGCCTGCACTACGTGCTGGGCATCACCAAGGCCTACACTACGCGTGTGGGCTCCGGACCCTTCCCGACCGAACTCGATGACGACATCGGTCGGCAGATTGCTACACGCGGCAACGAGGTTGGTGCCACCACCGGCCGTCCGCGGCGTTGCGGCTGGTTTGATGCTGCTGCGCTGAAACGCTCGATCCAGATCAACGGCGTGTCCGGCTTGTGCGTGACCAAGCTTGACGTGCTCGACGGCATGGAAAGCGTGCAGCTCGGCGTTGGCTACAAGATGAGCGGTGTGCCTCGCGACATCCTGCCGTTCGGCGCGGAATTACTGGCCGAGTGCCAGCCGGTCTACGAGGAAATGCCGGGGTGGCGCGACAGCACGGTCGGGATCACCCGTTTTGAAGACCTGCCGCAGGCTGCACGCAATTATCTGAAGCGCATGGAAGCGGTGTGTGAAGTGCCGATCGATATCGTGTCGACCGGGGCTGACCGTGAACACACCATCGTGCGCAGAAACCCGTTCGACTGAAAATGAAAAAGGGCGCGGTGCAAATGCACAGCGCCCTTTTAACTTGCAGTCGGACTTTAGTCCTACTTTAATACTGGTGCCCAGAAGAGGACTCGAACCTCCACGGTGTTACCCGCCAGTACCTGAAACTGGTGCGTCTACCAATTCCGCCATCTGGGCAATGAGGGCGCGATTCTAGCCCATGAAAGCTGATTGTTCAAATGAAAAAACAGAAAAAATCCACGACCCGCAGCCCTAAGGGTTCACGTCGTGAAAATGATCCCTACTTCGAACGCGAAGCAGGGCTTTACGAGCACCCGGTACCCAGTCGCGAGTTGATTCTCGACGTGATGGTTGAGGCCGGCGTACCTCTGGAAGAAGCGGATCTCGCGCGCCAACTCGACATCCGCAAGCGGGAGCGCGAGGCCTTTACCCGTCGCATCGCGGCGATGGAGCGCGATGGCCAGATCATGCGCAATCGCCGCGGCGATTTGTGCGTGGCTGACAAACTTGACCTCGTCAAAGGCCGTGTGCTCGGTCACAAGGATGGTTTCGGTTTCCTGGTGCGCGATGAAGGCGGTCCCGACCTGTTCCTCGGTTCCGGTGAAATGCAGAAGGTGCTGCACGGCGACCGCGTGATGGCGCGCATTTCCGGCATGGATCGCCGTGGCAGGCCAGAAGGCAAGATTGTTGAAGTGCTGGAACATGGGCAGACGCGTTTTGTCGGCCGCCTCCACGTCGAACACGGCGTCACCTTCGTTGCCGCTGAAGACAAGCGCATCAGCCAGGACTTTGTTGTGCCGGCCGGTGAATCCGGCAAGGCCAAGGCCGGGCAGGTGGTGACCGTGGAAATCATTTCGCAGCCCGGACGCCAGACCAAGCCGCTGGGGCGTGTTGTTGAGGTGCTCGGCAACTACGCCGATCCCGGCATGGAAATCGAAATCGCGCTGCGCAAACACGCGCTGCCCTGGATATTTCCGAAAGAAGCCGAGGCGATTGCCAACAAGCTGCCCAAGACAGTGCGCGCCGCTGATCACAAGGGTCGTGTCGATCTGCGAGACATGCCGCTGGTTACCATTGATGGTGAAACCGCACGCGATTTTGATGATGCGGTGTATTGCGAACCGGTCGGCAGTGGTTTCAGGCTGGTGGTGGCAATTGCCGATGTCAGCCATTACGTGAAAGCGGGCGATGCCCTCGACGAGGAGGCACGCAGCCGCGGCAACTCGGTGTATTTCCCGCGCCGGGTGATTCCCATGCTGCCCGAGGCGCTTTCCAATGGCCTGTGTTCCATCAATCCCGATGTCGAACGTCTGGCGATGGTCTGTGACATGCAGATTGACGGTCATGGCCACATCAAGGGTTACAAATTCTATCCGGCGGTCATGCGCTCCCATGCGCGGTTCACCTACACCGAGGTGGCGACGATTCTCGAGGACCCGCGAGGCCCCGCAGCACGGCGGCGCAAGGCGTTGGTGCCGCATCTGCAGGCAGCTTACAAGCTCTACCATCAACTGGCGAAAGCGCGGGCCAAACGCGGCGCGATTGATTTCGAGACCATCGAAACGCAGATGATTTTCGATGACAAGGGCAAGATCGAGAACATTGTCCCGGTGATCCGCAACGATGCGCATCGCCTGATCGAAGAATGCATGCTGGCAGCGAATGTCTGCACCTCGGATTTCCTGCGTGAGCGCGGACACCCGATGCTGTATCGGGTGCACGAAGGCCCGACACCGGAGAAACTCGAGGCCTTGCGCGATTTCCTCAAGGGTTTCGGGCTGCAGTTGCCCGGCGGCGAAACGCCGCATGCCTCGGATTACGCGAAACTGCTGTCGAAGGTGAAAGGGCGTCCGGACGAACAACTGTTGCAGACGGTGATGCTGCGGTCGCTGAAGCAGGCCGTCTACACGCCGAAAAACGCCGGTCACTTCGGTCTGGCGTATGAGTCATACACGCACTTCACGTCGCCGATCCGCCGTTATCCGGATTTGCTGGTTCACCGTGCGATCAAGGCGGTGCTTAATGGAGGGACTTACGATCCGGGCGACTGGCAGCAACTCGGTGCGCAGTGTTCGATGACCGAGCGCCGCGCCGATGATGCAACGCGTGACGTGACGGCATGGCTGAAGTGTTATTACATGCGTGACCGGGTCGGTGAAACCTTCATGGGCAGCATCGCCGGTGTTGCTGCATTCGGCGCGTTCGTTGCGCTCGATGACGTCTATGTCGAAGGGCTGGTGCATATCTCCGACATGGGCAAGGACTATTACAAATACGATGCCGCACGGCATGAGCTGCTCGGCGAACGCACCAAACAGCGCTACCGCCTGGGTGACCGACTGCGGGTGAAGATTGCCCGCGTTGACCTTGGGGCCGCGCGTATTGATTTTGTATTGGCCAATTAATAAATTTTCAATAAAAACAAATACTTGCGATATATACGCTCATGAGCGACCTGCAACTGATCCACGGTTTCCATGCGGTAACCAGCCGTTTGCGCCAGCGCGAAGGGCTGGTGAAGGAAATCTATTTCGACAGCGCCCGCCGCGACAACCGCGGCAAGGATCTGCTGGCCTTGGCGGAATCGCGCGGCGTGCGTGTGATCATGGTTGATGCCAAACGGCTCGACGGCATGACCGGACAGGCGCGCCACCAGGGTGTTGCTGCGCGTGTCGATGCGGTGAAACTGCCGACGCACATCGATGACGTGCTGGAAGACCTGACCGAACCGCCGCTGCTGCTGATCCTCGATGGCGTCACCGACCCGCACAACCTTGGCGCCTGCCTGCGCGTGGCCGACGGCATGGGTGCGCATGCGGTGATTGCGCCCAAGGACCACGCGGTCGGACTCAACGCCACGGTGGCCAAGGTGGCCAGCGGGGCTGCAGATACCGTGCCCTACATCATGGTCACCAACCTTGCGCGCACGATGCGCGAATTGAAAGACAAAGGTGTATGGCTGATCGGCGCTGATGAACGCGCCGATCATGATCTTTACGGGACCAAACTCAATGGCCCCATGGCATGGGTGCTTGGGGCGGAAGGCGAG
>CAMAYE010000094.1 GCA_945862135.1 Bordetella parapertussis | reverse complement strand
AAAACGGTGTACCGCAATCCATGCAGCGCGCGCCCTGGGTGCCCGCGTCCTTTTCGGTCAGATGACCAACGAACTCACGCCAGTGTTTCAGACGTTCCTGTGGCTGTTCCGCAGCCTCATGCAGCCGCTCAAATTCCAGAAACCCCGTGACTTTTCCCATTGCTGTCTATCCCTGAATCAATATGCCCTTAACGGGCGAATGATCGTTTTTCGATTTCGACGACATTGGCCGCGTCAGGCGGCAATTTTTTTGCCCTTGGCAGCCAGTTCACCCAGCGCGCGACGGTATTCGTTCGGGAATACCTTTACGAACTTGGTGCGAGTCGAGGTCCAGTTGTCGATGATCGCTTGTGCCTTGGTGCTGCCGGTCAGGCGGGCGTGGTTCTCGATGAAGCGTTTGGCTATTGCTTCATCAGTCTGTCCCATATGCCATACATCGCGCGGTACCTTCGCATCCTGCTCGGCTTCGGTCAGCAACGGTTCCAGCTTGACCATCGATGCGTTGCAGTAAGAAGCAAAGCTGCCGTCCTCGTCGTACACATAGGCGATACCGCCGGACATGCCCGCGGCAAAGTTGCGGCCCGTGGGTCCCAGAACGACGACAGTGCCGCCGGTCATGTATTCGCAACCGTGGTCGCCGGTACCTTCAACAACGGTGTGCGCACCGGAGTTGCGAACTGCAAACCGTTCGCCCGCGACCCCGCGGAAATAGGCTTCACCGGCAATCGCGCCGTAAAGCACCGCATTGCCGGTGATGATGTTAACGCCGGCTTCCCCGCGGAATTTCGGCGAAGGCTGGACAATGATGCGGCCACCGGACAAACCCTTGCCGCAGTAGTCATTGGTGTCACCGATCAAGTTCAGCGTGATGCCGCGCGACAGGAAGGCACCCAGACTCTGGCCTGCAGATCCGGCAAATTTCACGCGGATGGTGTCATCCGGCAGGCCGTCATGACCATAACGCTGCGCAACCTCACCCGAAAGCATGGTGCCCACGGTGCGGTTGATGTTGCGGATCGGCATGTCGATGCTGACTTTTTCGCCGCGCTCCAGCGCCGGTTTCGCCAGTTCGATCAGGCGGTGGTCCAGCGCCTTGTCGAGGCCGTGGTCCTGCAATTCGGTGTGGAAGCGCGAGACTTCGGGGCCCATTTTCGGCTGATGGAAGACGCGGCTGAAATCGAGTCCGCGTGCTTTCCAGTGCTCGATGCCCTTGCGGGTGTCGAGCAAGTCGGCGCGGCCGATCAGGTCATCAAACTTGCGGATGCCGAGTTGCGCCATCAACTGACGGATTTCTTCAGCAACGAAGAAGAAATAGTTGATGACGTGTTCCGGCTTGCCGGTAAATTTCTTGCGCAGCACCGGGTCCTGGGTGGCGACGCCGACCGGGCAGGTGTTGAGATGGCATTTGCGCATCATGATGCAGCCCTGGACCACCAGCGGTGCGGTGGCAAAACCGAACTCGTCGGCGCCGAGCAGCGCGCCGATGACGACGTCGCGACCGGTCTTCAGCTGGCCGTCGACCTGCACGGCGATGCGGCTGCGCAGGCGGTTCAGTACCAGTGTCTGCTGAGTTTCGGCAAGACCGAGTTCCCAAGGCGTGCCGGCGTGCTTGATCGAAGACCACGGGCTCGCGCCGGTGCCGCCGTCATGGCCGGAGATGGTGACGTGATCGGCCTTGGCCTTGGCCACACCCGCGGCCACGGTGCCGACACCGACTTCCGATACCAGTTTTACGCTGATTGATGCTTTGGTGTTGCTGTTCTTCAGGTCATGAATCAGCTGCGCCAGATCTTCAATCGAATAAATGTCGTGATGCGGCGGCGGTGAAATCAGTTCCACGCCCGGCGTCGAGTAACGCAGTTCGGCAATGTACTCGGAGACCTTTTTGCCCGGCAGCTGTCCACCCTCACCCGGTTTGGCACCTTGTGCCATCTTGATCTGGATCTGTTCGGCGCTGGCCAGATACTCGGCCGTGACGCCAAAGCGGCCCGAGGCGACCTGCTTGATCTTGGATTTCAGCGAATCGCCGGCCTTGATTTCGATGTCACTGATAAAACGATCTGCACCCAGGCGCGACGCCATGGTTTCACCGGCCTTGATCGGGGCAAAGCGACGACGGTCTTCACCACCTTCGCCGGTGTTCGATTTGCCACCGATTCGGTTCATCGCCAATGCCAGCGTGGTGTGCGCTTCGGTGGAAATCGACCCCAGCGACATGGCACCGGTGGAGAAGCGTTTGACGATTTCCGCGGCCGGCTCGACATCTTCGATGGCTACCGGTTTGCACTGATCGAAGCGGAAATCGAACAGACCGCGGAACGTCATGTGCCGCTTCGATTGATCATTGATGATGTCCGCGTATTCGCGGTAGGTCGATGCGCTGTTGGCGCGGGTCGCATGCTGCAGCTTGGCAATCGCGTCCGGCGTCCACATATGTTCTTCGCCGCGCACCCGCCATGCATATTCACCGCCGGCGTCCAGCGAACCGGCCAGAACCGGATCATTGCTGAAGGCGCTGCGATGGGTGCGGATCGATTCCTCGGCGACTTCGAATATGCCGATACCGCCTACGTTGGACGAGGTACCGGTGAAGTATTTGTCGATCAACGGTTTTGACAAGCCGATGGCTTCGAATATCTGCGCGCCGGTATAGGACATGTAGGTCGAGATGCCCATTTTCGACATCACCTTGCGCAGACCCTTGCCCACGGCTTTGACGAAGTTCTTGATCGCCTTGTATCCGTCTACGCCATTGACCTGGCCACTGTCGGCAAGCTGCAGCATGGTCTCCAGCGCCAGGTAGGGATGCACGGCTTCCGCGCCATACCCACCCAGCAGCGCGAAGTGATGTACTTCACGCGCGGAACCGGTTTCGACGACAAGGCCGGCACTGGTGCGCAGCCCTTTGTCGACGAGGTGATGATGGATGGTCGACAGCGCGAGCAGAGCGGGAATCGCGACATGGTCACGATCAATGTGGCGGTCGGAAATAATGATGATCGAGTAACCGGAACGCACTGCGTCTTCGGCCTGCGCGGCCAGGCTGGCGAGGCGGGCTTCGATGGCTTCCTTGCCCCAGGCCGCGGGGTAGGTGATGTTCAGCTCGCAGGATTTGAACTTGCCATCGGTGTAACGCTCGATGTTGCGGATTTTCTCCATCTCATAGAAGTCGAGCACCGGCTGGCTGACTTCGAGACGGATCGGCGGATTGGTTTCATCGATGCCCAGCAGATTGGGTTTCGGCCCGATGAACGACACCAGAGAAGTGACGAGTTCTTCGCGGATCGGATCGATCGGCGGATTGGTCACCTGCGCGAACAGTTGTTTGAAATACTGGTACAGGTTCTTGTTCTTGGCGGAAAGCACGGCCAGCGGTGAATCGTTGCCCATGGAGCCGATCGGCTCTTCACCGTTGCCGGCCATGGGCGCGAGGATGAACTTGATGTCTTCCTGGGTGTAGCCGAAGGCCTGCTGGCGATCCAGCAACGGCACGGCGCTGCGTTCCGGCTGTGCTTTCTGGCTTTCAACATCATCGAGCTTGACGCGGATGCGTTCGATCCATTCGACGTAGGGTTTGGCTGAAGCCAGTGATTCCTTCAACTCCTTGTCATCGATGATGCGACCTTTTTCGAGGTCGACCAGGAACATCTTGCCGGGCTGCAAGCGCCATTTCTTGACGATTTTTTCCTCGGGGATCTGCAGACAGCCGCACTCCGACCCCATGATGACCAGATCATCGTCGGTAACGATGTAACGGGCGGGGCGCAGGCCGTTGCGATCAAGCGTGGCACCAATCTGGCGACCGTCGCTGAATGCAATCGCGGCGGGGCCATCCCAAGGCTCCATCATTGCAGCATGGTATTCATAAAATGCGCGGCGGCTGGCATCCATCAATGTGTGGCCTTCCCACGCTTCGGGGATCATCATCATCACCGCATGGGCGATCGAATAGCCGCCCATCACCAGCAGTTCCAGCGAGTTGTCGAATGATGCCGAGTCTGACTGCCCGGGGTAAATCAGCGGCCACAGCTTGTCGAGATCCTTGCCGAGTATCGGGCTGGAAATCGCACCCTGACGCGCGCGTACCCAGTTGACGTTGCCCCGTACCGTGTTGATCTCGCCGTTGTGGGCGATCATGCGGAAGGGATGGGCGAGATCCCAGGTCGGAAAAGTGTTGGTCGAGAAGCGCTGGTGCACCAGTGCCAGCGCCGACACCACGCGTGGGTCCTGCAGATCGCGGTAATAGGTGCCAACCTGCGAGGGCAGCAGCATGCCTTTGTAGACGATGGTGCGTGCCGACATCGACGGCACAAAAAATTCGGTGCTGTGGGCGAGTTTCAATGCACGAATGGCATGGCCGGCGCTTTTGCGGATCACATATAGCTTGCGCTCGAGTGCGTCGGTCACGCGGATGGCGGAGCTGCGGCCCACGAAGACCTGCCGGATCACCGGTTCAACCTTCTTGACGGACTCGCCGAGGTCTTCACTGTCGACCGGCACATCGCGCCAGCCGAGCAGAACCTGGCCTTCGTCTTTGATCGCGCGTTCGATTTCGTATTCGCAGGCAAGGCGCGATGCCGGTTCCCGCGGCAGGAATACCATGCCGATGCCGTATTCGCCGAGCGGAGGCAGCTTGATGCCCTGCTTATTCATTTCCTCGCGGAAAAACGCGTCAGGGATCTGGATCAGGATGCCGGCGCCGTCCGATGCCTTCGGGTCCGCGCCGACCGCACCGCGGTGCGTCAGGTTGCAGAGGATGGTTAACCCTTGCTCGATGATGTCGTGGCTTTTCTTGCCTTTGATATTGGCAATAAAACCGACGCCGCACGCATCGTGTTCGTGCGCGCCATCATAAAGACCTTGGGGTTCCGGCAGATTCGGGTGTGACATCGTGAGCCTCGTCAAAAACACCTTGAAAATCAACAGCTTGCAACTATATTTGTTGCGCCGCCACAAGCCAGGATTGTCAAAACGCGAAAAACGGAGTGAAACCCGGTAAGTCTACCGTCATCAAGGGGTTAGCTCAACCAGTTGCGGCCTTGGCGCCGCGAGAAAATCTCAGCTGACGTCGATGGAAAACAGACGTCGATGTTCGACGATGGCGTAGCGGTCGGTCATGCCGGCAATGTAGTCGGCGATCGCCCGGGCGGTGTCGGCCTCGGCGCGGGCCTGAAATTCCGGCGGAAGCAGACCCGGCTCGGCAAGAAAGGCCTCGAACAGGTCGGTGATGATGCGTCGGGCCTTGCTGCTCATCCGTGATACCCGGTAATGCCGATACAGGTTGGCGTGAAGGAACCGTTTCAGTTCGGTTTGTTCACTCTGGATGCGATCCGAAAACCGGATCATCGGCGGCGCGCGTCGAACATCCTCAACGGATGCTGGTGAATATTCCCGGATGCAGGCTGCACTTTGCCGGATCAGATCGGTGACCAGCGTGTCAATCATCCGTCGGACAGTTTCGTGAACCAGCCGCCGGCCATCGATTTTCGGATAAATTTTTAATGCGGCGCGCATATGGCGACGAAAGATAACCACGGTTGCGAGTTGTTCCATTTCCAGCAGCCCCGAGCGCAGTCCGTCATCAACGTCGTGGTTGTTATAGGCAATTTCGTCAGCGAGATTGGCAATTTGCGCCTCAAGACCGGGCCGCTGTCTGCGTATGAAACGCTCGCCGATATCGCCGAGGGTCCGCGCATTCTTCAATGAGCAATGCTTGAGGATGCCTTCCCGGGTTTCAAACGTCAGATTGAGGCCATCGAACGCACCGTAACGTTGTTCAAGCAAATCCACTACCCGCAGCGACTGCAGGTTATGTTCGAAACCGCCATAGGGTTTCATGCAGGCATTCAGCGCATCCTGACCGGCGTGACCAAAAGGGGTGTGACCGAGATCATGAGCGAGGGTAATGGCCTCGGTCAGATCTTCATTAAGCGACAGGTGTCGGGCGACTGATCGACCAATTTGCGCAACCTCTAGGCTGTGGGTGAGGCGGGTGCGGAACAAATCACCTTCATGATTTACGAATACCTGGGTTTTATATTCTAAGCGCCGAAATCCCGTGGAATGAATAATACGATCACGGTCACGTTGATACTCGCTGCGTCCTCGAGGAGAAGCCTCCGTGAAGCGGCGTCCACGGGAGGTAAGCGGCGTGGCGGCGTAGCTGGCGAGTTCAGGCTGCATCAACACCTTCTCCGTCAAGAACAGAAACCAGTATTTCGCCGGAAACATCCGCGCTGAGGAATGCCTCGCCGATTGTTTTCAGCAGGACAAAGCGGATTCTTCCACCTTCAACTTTTTTGTCATGCCCCATTAATTCAAGATAACGATCCGCGCCCAGCCGGGGTCCCAGAATCGGCAAGCCAGCCCGCTTCAGAAGTCGGATCACGCGGCTAACGCAGTTATCGTCAATCAGGCCCATACGATGAGATACACGGGCAGCAATAACCATCCCCGCGGCAACAGCCTCGCCGTGCAGCCATTTTCCGTAGCCCAGCCCGGATTCAATGGCATGTCCGAATGTATGACCGAAATTGAGAAGGGCTCGAACACCTTCCTCGCGCTCATCTGTTGCAACTACCGTAGCCTTGTTCTGGCAGGAGACCCGGATAGCGTGAGAAAGTGTATCGGGGTCACGAGCAACAAGCTTGTCCATATTGCCTTCAAGCCACTCAAAAAATACCCTGTCTCCGATCAAGCCGTACTTGATGACTTCAGCGAGACCTGCAGCAAGCTCGCGTTCGGGCAGTGTTTTAAGCGTATCGGTATCTGCGATGACTACGCGCGGCTGATAAAACGCACCGATCATGTTCTTGCCGAGAGGGTGATTGATCGCGGTTTTGCCGCCTACAGAAGAATCAACTTGTGCCAGCAGAGTCGTCGGAATCTGGATGAACGGTGCGCCACGTTGAAACACCGCTGCAGCGAATCCAACAAGGTCGCCGATCACACCACCACCGAGCGCGATCAGCGTAGTTTTGCGTTCCGCACGCCGCATCAGCAAGGCATCGAAAACCTGGTTCAGCGTTTGCCAATCCTTGTGCGCTTCGCCATCGGGCAGAACGATTGTGTCAATTCCGATTTGCCGAGCGGTCAGAGCTGTTTTGAGTGTTTCAAGATAAAGCGGCGCGACTACAGTGTTCGAGATGATGACCGCTTTGGGTTGCGCAAGATGTGCCGCGATCAGATCCCCCTGATGGAGGAGTCCGGATCCGATATGGATCGGATAACTCCGATGAACAAGATCAACATGCAGCGTTGTCTTTGAGGGATTCATTTCAGATCGCATTTTCGTTGTGAGGCAGCTCTGGTGGCATATCGAGTTCTGCCAGCAGCTGCTGGATCTGCGACGTCAGGTGAGCTACGCTCTGCGAGCCGGTATCCACAATAAGATCAGCAATTTCACGATAAAGCGGATCTCGCTGTTCGTGCAGGGTGCGCAGTTTCCCCAGTGGGTCCGCCGTCTGCAGCAAAGGACGGTTGCGATCGCGACGCGTGCGCCGCCAAAGATCCTCCGGAGCGGCGCGCAGATAAATTACCCGGCCGCGATTCTTCAGTAGCGTGCGGTTTTCCGGAGAAATGACAGCCCCACCGCCAGTGGCCAGCACGATGCCGTTCATTGCTGTCAGCTGATCGATCATTTTCTCTTCGCGTGCCCGGAATCCGGATTCACCTTCAATTTCAAAAATGACGGGGATCTTGACGCCGGTGATTTTTTCGACTTCGGTGTCGGCGTCAAGGAATTCCTTGTTCATGCGTCGCGCCAGCATGCGCCCCACGGAAGTTTTGCCTGCACCCATCAGACCCACGAGAAAAATATTGCCGTTGCTGGCAAAGGCGCCACCTGTATGTTGTTCAATAGACTGCATGGGGTGATTTTATCCGAAGCTTTGCATGCATCGGCCCATAAGAACCAACAAAAAGGGCGGCGCAATGCGCCGCCCTTTCGTCCGGAAGCGGAAATCCGAAGATGATCAGCGCAGCGAAGCGCCGTCCTTAAGGATTTTCGGAGAAATGAAGATCAGCAATTCCCGCCGATCATCGACCCGCTGATTGTTCTTGAACAGGAAACCAACATAAGGCAGATCACCGAGCACCGGGACCTTGGTTGTGGTTGAGCGTTCGTCCTGGGTATAGATTCCGCCAATGACGACCGTGCCACCATTTTCGACCAGAACCTCGGTTGCCACCTGCTTGGTATCGATGGATGGGCCCGACAGCGTGTTCTGGCCAACGCTGTCCTTGTTGACCTTGAGGTTCATGATCACATTGTCGTCCGGAGTGATTTGCGGCTTCACCTTCAGCGACAGTGTGGCCTTCCGGAACGAGACGCTGGTCGCACCGCTTGATGTTGCCTGCTGGTACGGAATCTCCGTGCCCTGCTCGATCGTGGCCTCAATCTTGTCGGCGGTAATGACGCGCGGGCTGGAAATGATCTTGCCTTTGCCATCGGCTTGCAGCGCTGAAAGTTCCAGATTTAGGAACTTGGTGCTCTTGTCATTGAACAAGAGGAAGGAGAACACGCCAGGGTTGGCACCTGATAAGCCTTGCGCAGGCAGATTGACAAACAATGATTCATTGAACAGCGGTTGCGTAGCAATCTGACCGGTGGCAAACCCGGTAGCAGATAGTGAACCGCCGGCCAGCGCATTTACGCCCTGACCGCTTCCAACCCGGAAGCCTTGACCAGTGCGGTCATTGAAACCGAGGCGGGCACCGAGGTTGCGGCTGAACGTGTCGTTTGCTTCAACAATGCGTGACTCGATCATCACCTGGCGAACCGGGATATCGATCTGCTTCAGCAGTTTGCGAACTTCTTCAAGACGCGTGGCGGTATCTTGCACAAACACGGTGTTGGTACGCACAT
Source organism: Bordetella parapertussis (assembly GCA_945862135.1). GTDB lineage: Bacteria > Pseudomonadota > Gammaproteobacteria > Burkholderiales > SG8-41. Next base: position 3,982 of record CAMAYE010000094.1, on the reverse strand, counting down.
CGACTACCGCACTGCCACGTTTCGACAGAATGCGCTGCTTAGGATCGGACAGCAGTGTCTGGAAATCGGCCGCTTTCTGGTAATTGACCTGCATGCTTTCCGTGCGAAGGGGCTCAAGATCGGCGATTTGCGAGCGCGCCTCAAGGGCGAGTTTTTCGCGGGTGGCCAACTCGTCGCGCGGCGCAATCCACACCACGTTACCGGTTTTGCGCATATCAAGGCCCTTGCTCTGAAGGATGATGTCCAGAGCTTGATCCCAAGGTACATCCTTCAGGCGCAACGTGAGGCTGCCGCCGACCGTGTCACTGGTAATCACGTTCAAACCGGTGAAATCGGCGATAACTTGCAGAACCGCACGCACCTCGACGTTTTGAAAATTCAGGGAGAGCTTATCACCGGTGAAACCAGGCTGAACCAGACGGCTGCCGTCATCGACAACCTTTTTGACTTCAACGATGAAGCGATTGTCGGTTTGGTATGCGGAATGCTCCCAGGCGCCGCGCGGCGTGATGACCATGCGAGTGCCATTGCCTTGCGGATAGGTTTCAATGCTTTCCACCGGTGTACCGAAGTCAACGACATCAAGCCTGCGTGCAAGGTTTTTGGGGACTGCAGTATTGAGAAAATCAATTATAAGTGAGCGACCCTGCGTGCGGAGATCAATGCCGACCTGATTGTCTGACAAATCAACCATGACGCGTCCCTCGCCGGTACGACCACGACGGAAATCCACATCTCGCAGACTGTGCTTGCCGTCGCCCGGTTTAACCTGTGCGAAGGACTGCGCCGCAGGTGCAGGGGTCGAAGTGCCTGCGGAAGCTGCGCCACCCAATGTGATCAGAATGGTGTTGCCTTCAATCTTGGCGTCATAACCTAATTGGCGCGAAGTTTCGAGCACCAGGCGCGAACGATCACCGGCCTGTACGATATTGATGCGCCGAACATCGCCTTCACCAATTTCGTGAGTGGATTTGCCGGAACTGTTGGTTGTCCCGGGGAAGTCAAATGCGATGCGCGGCGGATTATTTACTACAAAGCTTGCGGGAGTTGCCGCAGGGGTGCCTTTGAGGGTGATTTTTACAAGCGTAGATCCACCCTGCTGCGCAGAAACGTTAACCGCTTCAATACTGTTCTGGGCATAGGCCGTGGATGCCGTGAAGATAAAACCCGCAGTCGCCAAAAGTGTGGAAACACGAGTCATGAACTTGAAAAACCGAATCATTTCTTACCCTCCTGTTCTTGAAGAAGCAGCGCCTGTTCCTTCTCTTCCCAGTTGCCGCCGCTGTCCTGAACGATTTCTTTCAATTTGATATCCGTTTCCGAAATACCCACGATGCGTCCGAAGTTCTGACCCAAGTAGTTTCCCGATTGCACCCGGTACAGTGCGCTGTCAGGCGCTTTTACCAAGGCGAAAACCTGGCCTTTTTGCTGCAGTGTCCCGACCATTTTCAGATTCTCCAGCGCAAATGCTTCAAGAGCCTCACGCTGCCGGTTGAAGTCCGGCTGTAATCCACCTTTTGCGGTGGATTTGGGAGGTTCAATTTTGCGTGGTTTGAACGGATCAGTCAGATCGTAAGCGTTGTAAGCGAATGGTTCATACGGTTTGACTTCGGGGAGCGGTGGAATGCGACCTCCCGGCAACTTGTCCGACTCTTTGACGAACTGTCGCAGATCCGAATGTTCCTCGCGGTCGCAACCAACGAGGGCAAAAGTGCAGGCCACCAAAATGACTAAAGATTTGGTGTTCATTTCTTTGCTCCCGCAGCCGGTTTCGCGGCCGCTTTTCGTGCCGCGGCAAGTTCGCTGTCATCGAGGTAGCGGAAAGTCTTTGCAATCGCATCAAGTGTCAGTGCATCTTTGCTGGCCGACAGCGAAATGTCGTTGAGCGTAACAATACGCGAGAGTCTGCCAATATCGCTCGCAAAAGCGCCAAGGTCGTGATAATTGCCGGTTACTTTGACCGTGATTGGCAATTCGGCATAAAAATCGCCCATGATTTCTGACGCTGCTGGCCGGAACAGCTCAAACTGCAGGCCGCGCCCAAGCCCAGCCTGATTGATGTCAGTCAGTAAGGCGTCCATTTCAGATTTTCCCGGCAACTGCTTTAGCAGGGCGCCAAACTGCGACTCGATATCCACCAGCTGTTTGCGGTAGGCCGGCAGATCAATTGCCTGCTTCTTTTTGTCCAGGAAAGTAGTGCGCAACTGCTCTTCCTTCGCCTTGGCGCCATCGATCTGCGCGAGCTGGTCTTGCCAGTCGAACCAGTAAGCTGCGCCAATCAGCGCAATTAACAGAAGCAGCAACACGCCGAGCTTGGGCAGTATCGGCCAGCTACCGATCTTGTTGGGGTCAAGTTTCTTAAGTTCGTCCAAAGTCATGTGATTAGCCCTTCTTCCCGGATCTCTTGTCAGTGGGCTGGGCGGCTCGCGTTACTTCAATGTTCATGGTGAACTCGTTGAGGCGCTGACCACCAGTCGAAACTGATTTGATCTCCACCAGATTGGCTTTTTGCAGATACTGCGAACCCTCAAGATTGCGCATCAGTGTTGATACACGAGCCTGTGACTGCGTATACCCGGTGATCGAAACCTTTGTGCCCTGCTGCTTGATGGACTTGAGGTACATACCGTCCGGCAACTGTCTGACCAACTGGTCCAGTAAATGCACAACCTCTGCGCGATTGCTTTGAAGCGTTTCAACAACCTGTTTGCGCTTAAGCAACGCCGCAATCTGTTCCTTGAGCTTGTTGATCTCGGCGATTTCCTTATCGATCTTGACGATCTCATCCTCAAGGTACTTGTTCCGAGCCTGTTGATTGGTCAACGCGCTGTCGAGATAGGTATGCACACTGAACCAAATCGCGGCACCCATGACTACGACTACGCCAAGCATTACAAAGAAGTGCTGTTGTTGCTGCTTGCGCCGCATCTCCCGATGCGGCAGCAGATTGATACGGGCGGTCATTTGTCGAATCTCCTCATCGCGAGACCGCAGGCGACCATGAGCGAGGGCGCATCCTGCTCAAGACTTTTGCGGCGGATGTGTGAAGACATGCCCATATTGGCGAATGGATTGGCGACCGAGGTTTCTACCTGGGCGCGTTTTGCTACGGCCTCGGCGATACCCGGTATTGCCGCGCAGCCTCCGCACAATACGATATGGTCGACTTTGTTGTATTGGGTCGAAGAGAAAAAAAACTGGATTCCGCGGGCAATTTCCAGACCAAGAGTGTCGAGAAATGGATGCAAAACCTCTGTTTCGTAGTTTTCCGGAAGTCCACCCGCACGCTTAGCCGCTTCGGCTTCCTCAGCTGAAAGTCCGAACTTATTCTGGATTTCCTGGGTCAATTGGCCGCCACCGAAAGGCTGTTCGCGCATGTAAACCGATTGATCGTTGCGCAGAACATTCACGTTCATGGTTGAGGCGCCAATGTCCACCACAGCAATATTCAGGTCGTGCCCACGCTCCGGCATGGTGGCTTCGATCAATTCGAAAGCTGATTGCGCGGCAAAAAGGTCCACGTCCATGACCAATGCCTTAAGGCCAGCCCCTTCAGCAACCGCGACGCGATCCTCAATCTTGTCTTTTCGTGAGGCTGCGATCAGGACTTCCACGTCTTCCGGACTGTTCGGTGCCGGACCGACGACCTGGTAGTCAAGATTGACTTCGTCGAGAGAGAAGGGAATGTACTGATTGGCCTCGGTTTCGACCTGGATACCAAGATCGTCGTCGGATTGTCCGGCCGGGACCAGAATTTTCTTGCTGATCACCGCGGCGTTTGGCAGGGCAAGCGCCAGATTCTTGAAATTACTGCCCAGACGCTTGTGGCAACGTTTTACTGCCTCGATTACAGCATCCAGATTGTTAATGTTTCCCTCAACAACCGACTCGCTCGGCAGTGGTTCGATGGCGTACCGTTCCAGACGGTCGGCACCCTTTCCGGCGTCTACGATCTCGACCATCTTGACGGCGGAGGAACTGA
>CAMAYE010000093.1 GCA_945862135.1 Bordetella parapertussis | reverse complement strand
GAGACCAGCATTTCAACGACGGGGCGCCGATCCCTTGATAAATTGCAAGAATTTCTTCTCGAATGCTGTCGCACACCATCCCACCACTCCATCGAGCAGAAGCGGTTTCCCACCGTCAGCAGGAATTACATCGATTACCTTGCGCTCCTGATCCACCGTTCTTACCTTCAAAAACCTACCCGCGTAGATAGTGAAAGATTCTGGCGCCATGTAGAGGCTGACCAGCAGCATGCCCAGTGCTCGCCCACATAAGGTGATCCAAGAATTCGTTGCCAATGCCCAGCAGTGCTGCAAAATCTTTGGTGGTCTATGGGAATTGGGACTGATGGCCACGGTCGTTTTCACGGTCCACTGTCCGCTATGCGCATTTTCAGAAAACTTCCGGAATTACCGGCAAATTGTTTCGAGGAAATCTAAAAATAGAACCCGTGCAAATAGTTCCAGCGGTTTCGATCAAGCACTCGACGTCGTTATATATGGCCCAGCGTTGGCTGATATTCGGACGCGAGGCCTGGCAGCTTCTACGTTATCGATTTTATTCATGAAAGTTAGAATCTAATGGCGGCTTGCATCTCTCCCTCTCCGCCAACACTCGGCCACAGCAGTTTGAATAATTGATATAACTATTTGTTTTTATTAAATATTTATATCCGCCAGGTAAAGGTTGATTCTCGTCCGGTACCTAACCGCCGCCTTTAACCTGCTCAATGCGTTTGCGTAAAGCTTCAAGATCCTTGCGCTCTCCGAGCACGCGAAAGAATGCTCCTTCGTTATCAGCACGCTCCTCCAGCACCTCGCAATTGGAGAACAGTTCCCCGCGTAACTGCTGTGCCGACCACGGCAGGAACAATTCGGCATTGACAAGACGTTTGGCAAAAAATGTGCGAATTGCTTTTTGCAGTTTGTCCACATCCTTCGCATCGACAGCGCTCATTACGATGCATTTCGGAAATTGAAGTCGCAGTTCTTTCGCACGTTGCTTCTGCGCCGCGAGATTACCGACTTGATCAATTTTATTGAACACCAGCAAGCGCGGTACTTTTCCCGCGTCAATTTCCTCGATGACCTTCTCGGTCACAGCAAGCTGCCGCTCAAATCCCGGATCACTGGCATCGATCACATGAAGCAATAAAGACGCTTCAGCGGCCTCCTCAAGAGTCGACTTGAAGGAGGCGACAAGGTCATGTGGCAGATTCTTGATGAAACCCACCGTATCGCTCACCAGCACACGCGGCACGCCATCAGGCACCAGCGCCCGGACGGTTGTATCGAGCGTCGCAAACAGCTTGTTGGCGACCAGAACCTCGCTACCCGTCAGCGCACGCATCAGGGTCGATTTGCCCGCATTGGTGTAGCCGATCAGCGCCACACGTGCCAGCCCCTGGCTTTCCTGCCGTCGAGCGCGCTGTACCTGGCGCTCGAGATCGAGGGCAATGATTTCCTGCTTTAACTCGGCGATGCGGTCGCGGATTTTCGCGCGATCCGCTTCACCGGCGCCTTCACCTGCGCCACGACCGCCGACGCCGCTGCGCTGCCGCCCCTGCGGCCCGGCCAGTTTGGCCGCCTCACGCAAGCGCGGTGCGAGATAACGCAGGCGCGCAATCTCCACCTGCGCACGTGCCGCATTGGATCGTGCGTGCCGGTGGAATATCTCGAGAATGACCATCGTTCGATCCAGCACATCGCAGCCAATCTCGTTTTCCAAATTACGAGCCTGGGATGGGGAAATTTCGTGATCAACAAGAACAAAAGAGGCGCGACGGTTATCGCTTTCGACTAAAGCCTTGGCAGCCTCGCGTGCGGCAACAACACCGTGGCGCGCGATTCGCCGCTCACTACGTGCCTCCGCTTCCTTTTCCAAAACAAGCGCCGCTTGTTCCCTCTCTGCAGATACGGTCTCATCAACCTCGCCCTGCACAAAGCGGCGCATCTCCTCACGCTTGCCAGCCCCCAGATAAGCCGTCGAGTCGAAATTCGCGCGTTTCTGCGTAAAAGTGGCCACCACCTCAAAACCCAGCGTCTTGGCTAATTCACGCAATTCGTTCAAAGAAGCGTCAAACTCCAGGTCACTGACTGTGGATAACTGGACTGCAGCAACTACAGCACGCTTTGAGATGACTTTGACTGATTTTGACATTCTGGGTGAATTTTTCCTGGATGATCGAACGCAAACAGTGCAACCGATGTTCGCCGATACCCGATACCCGAAACCCGAAACCGGAAAATCATAAGAACTCAGCGCCAAAAAACGCCCTTTGAATATTGCTTAGGGTTAACGTGAAGCAGCGCCCGGAAATCTAGCTCGCGCTCTTCGCAAGCATCATCCCGAACTGTTGCTCTTCACCCAGGATGAATCCTGCAAACTCCTCCAAAGCCTCGGGCGTTATTACGACATGCTCTATTTGATACTCAAGAACACCAAAATGTCCGACATTGATCGTGCGCAGCTGGATGCAGCCTGTTTCGAAATTCGCCTGCATTAGAACACTGGCTTTGACTTCACATGAAAACATGAATGTACTGCTCTCAACAAAGCCGCGGGCATTCAGTGCATCCTTGATCGTGTATTCAATCCTGTTCTCTGCAAGAAGCTGTTTGAGCCGTTCATTCCTGGGGCTATCAACGGTCACCAGGATCTGTTTGTCGCCGGACAGACGATAGTTCAGCGTAACCCGGTCAAACAACTGTTTGCCCGGAGCTGATTGGCGTTTCTGGAAATCCACGCTGCCCGCAAACCACTTCAGCCCTGCGAAGTCCGGCACGCCGGTAAGAGGATATCCCTTGTCAAAAGCTGGTTTGACCACATTCAGCTGCTGAGTCAATTCCTTCAGATATCCGAATGCTTGCTCAAGCGCCTCGCTGATCCGCTTGTCGCTCTCGTCCCTGTTGTCTTTTTTCTCCTCCAGCAACTTGGATTGCGCAAGCTCCTTGAGGCGGGCCAGTCGGCTGTTGGCAGTAATCGACGCAGACGCCTCAATGACCTTCTCCTGCCGGATCGGCTGACTGACCTCCATCTCCCGTATCAGATCCGCAAGTATGGGGAGTTCATCGCCCGGCTGGTTGACGAAACTCAGTCCCAGGTGAAATCCGGATCCGGATGGTGCTTTGCGTGATGAGACCACACGGGCATGTGCCTTGATCACCTTGGGCCGGTCCTGATCGCGCTTTGGAGGCTGCCCAAGCAACACCGTGAGCAAGGCCCCCATCTCGCTGCCCTGCTCACTGATGATGGCTGCGCCTCCGAGGGATAAATCGATCGTTTGCGTATGCTGGATGATCGGTTTTCCATCAGGCGCAAGCAGCACGATGGCCACTTTCCAGTTCGCCGGATGGCGTCTGAAGCTCCTCCGATTTTTATTATTGTCCATAAGCAATATTGATATTTCAGTAATTCATGAAAGTAACAAATCCCGGCGGATTCGGGTAGTCCAAAACAGTTATCCCACTCAACCGCGGATAAACAGCAGCCGCAACAGTCAGTCCGATGCGAATGTTCTTCCGGCACACAGCCCCAGCCCTTTTCCTACACTGCCCAGCATATCGCCGGCTTGCAGCGGAACACCGGGGCCAACGAGGTCTGCAACGACCGATTTGATCATCGGCGAAAACGCCATCCCCCCGGTCAGAAACACGACATCGGGTTTGCACCCTGCTGCAGCAAGTGCCTCGGCGGCCAAAACCCCCACCTTGCTGACCAGCCGGTCCGTCGCATCCAGAAATTCCCTTCGCTTCACCACAACTTCCAGACCGTCTTCGACGAAATCCAGCGGCGCCATGCACGATTCCTGCTGCGAAAGCGCTATTTTGGTTTGCTCTGCGCCATGCACAATCCGGTATTGGAGCTGCTGTTGGCAGACCTTGAGCAGCCTTTCCCATTTTTCGGGATTAGCGGCCTGGGTCATCAATTCGCGGATTTCATGTTCAGCCCGGGCAAATCGAATCTGCGCAGGCAGGTTCCGGATCGATATGGCGTCATGAACCAGTGAATGGGGCAATGGCCGCCCGCCCCTGGCTGTTGTGCTTTTTCCGAACGTCGGCATCAAGGCGTTCCAAGCCAAGGCTTCGTCAAAATCAGTGCCACCGATGCGATCGCCGGAAACGCCCAGAATATCCTCCAGTCTGTTGCGCTGATGCGCCCGGTCAGGGCTGACACGCATCACCACACAATCCGTGGTGCCACCGCCAACGTCGATCACCAGTAACTTCTGTTCCCCGGTAATCGAGCTTTCATACTCATAGGCAGCCGATACCGGTTCCAGTTCGAAACAGACCTCCTTGAACCCGGAGCGTTCGGCGGCCCTTGCCATCACCTGCAGGGCCTGGGCATTGCCTTGCTCGCCCATGGTTCCGTGATAGCGAACCGGACGCCCCATGACCGCTTGATTGATTTCACAATCGGCAACCGCTTCAGCCCGTCGTTTGATATGCCCGAGCATGGCCGTGATGATGTCTTCAAAACGCGAAAGATGATTCTCGTGGATATCACTGCCGAGGAAGGATTTGGGCGACCGCACCAGGACTCCGCCCAACGGATCACTGAAATAGGCACGGAGTGCCGCGTTGCCGTAAATAATGGCCTGGCCGTCATCCAGCATGGAAAAGAATGACTGATCCCAATAGGCCTTTTCCGCCTCATTCAGGGACTCGCGCCGCATGGCATCCCGGATGACGCGTTCCAGTTCTGCATCATCGACTGCAGCGGCATCATTCGCCCGGTTCCTGAACTGTTCGGCGCGGGCAGTGCGAAAGCGTCTTTCGAATTCCCCGCTTTCGATCTGTCCAAGTGCAATTTCACGCCGGGCGGTAAATACAACCGACGGCATCGTAAGGTCATCGCCATCCAGAGGAACGGGAAATACCTTTTCTTGATCAGCTACATGTGCGGTGCAATTTGACGTGCCGAAATCAATTCCTAGTGAAGCCACTTTTACCCATTCCCGTGATTCATCAAAATAAAATTCAAACGACTCGCGGCCAATCACCGCCATCAAAGCAGGTCTTGCGCATACTCAGCGGTTAACCCCCGTAACCGCTGCCGGACCCTGTCGTGCCACACGAAAGCCGCGCGCATAGACACGGATGACCACCGGGCTTCCGACACGATAAGCCGATCGCAGCGACGCCCAAGCTTCATCCCAGCCGCCACCGCGCACAGCGCGCAAGTCGCAGTCACCAGTCATCCAAGCACTGCCGTCAGTCGCAGCGCCTCGATAATCAGCGTTCCAGCAATCCGCCGTCCATTCCGCAACATTGCCCAGCATGTCATGCAGTCCGAATCCATTGGGCAGATAACTGCCGACCGGCGCCGTATATGGGTAGCCGTCGTCGCACCCTGCGGCCGGCCAGTTGCCAGCCTCGGACACCACGGCCAATGTTTTAAGATCGGCGCCATTCGCATGCTGACACGATTGCCGGATGTTACCCCCCCAGAATCGGGTCTCTGATGATCCGCTACGGGCTGCATATTCCCATTGAGCCTCGGTCAGCAGACGGTACTGATAGCCCGTTTTGGCGCTGAGCCATGACACATATGCCTGTGCATCATTCCAGCTGACGCAAGTCACCGGGTGGGTGTCGTCCTGGAGATAACCGGGATCACGCCAGCTTTTCGTCGAATCCAGCTGATAATCGCCGCTTCGCCAAACGAAGCATCCCGTGTCATTCCGGTTCGTTGCCTCGGCAAAAGCACGATACTGGCCACGGGTAATCTCGAATTTACCGGCAGCAAAAGCCCCGATTTTCACGCGCCGTTGCGGAGCGCTCCGATGGCGGAATTCTTGCGGCAGCGATTCACGCTCCTCTTCACCCGGGGTTGCCCCCATGACAAATTCACCGCCCGGAACCATGGTCATCTCCGGGCACCCAGCACAATCCCTGAACGCCCCCCCAGGATCGGGTTGCGCCCATGGCTGTTCACAAAAACTCACCAAAATCATGAATAACGGAAGGGTCAGTCGTGTCATCACAGCATCCGCTCTCACCGGGTCAATCAAACATCAGAAGCGCACCAACCCTCTCTGGGAAAACGCTGCTCAACCGCTGTAAATATCGGCTATACCCAAGACCGATGCGTATCTGCATGGTGCCTTCAGTCCTTGAAACGCTCCAGTTTCGCTTTCCAGGTATCCGACAACAAACAAGGCAACCAGGCTTCATTCTCGGCCTGTATGCCGCCGGACAACATTGTTTCCTGGGAGGCATTCATGGCAATCTTTGCCTGAATGACGGCTATACCCGGGTTTTTCGCGATGGACCGCGCCAGATCCATGGCGGCAGGCAGTAAATCGGCACGTGACACCACGCGCAGCACAATACCCAGCCGCTCCGCTTCAGCAGCATCGATATGTTTGCCTGTCAGGATCATTTCCTTGGCCTTTTGCAGGCCAATCGCCCGGGGCAACCTCTGCGTGCCGCCGGCTCCCGGCAGAAAGCCCAGCGTCACTTCCGGCAGACCGAATTTCGCATTGTCCGAGGCAATACGCAGATCGCATTGCAGAGCCACTTCGAGACCGCCGCCCAGGCAATAGCCGTTAATGGCAGCGATCGTCGGCTTGGCGATATTGGCAATCGCATTGACCCATTTCCCGCGGAAAAAGCGCCGTTCGTTATACATCTCTTCGGTACTTCTCTGGCCGCGCTCCTTGAGATCCGCGCCAGCGCAGAATGCTTTTTCACCCGCGCCAGTAAATATGATTGCGCCCACATCGGGGTCGGCATCCAGCTCATGGGCAAGCTGCATGATTTCTTCTCGCAACTGAATATTCAGTGCGTTCATGACTTGCGGACGATTGAAAGTAACAACCGCAACGCCGTTGGTTAATTCAACCGTTTTAATATCAGTCGTGTAATTTGACATTTTTCTTAATCGATAAATTTTTGTGGATGACAATTACCACAGAAATTTACGCATAAGTCATGTCAACCGCAACCCTTCAGACCACCACTTATCCGCAAGCTGCATGTATTTGATGCATGTCGGTGAGTCCGAGCAATACCTTACCGATTCCATCCTGCTTCAAGGTTCGCATCCCAAGGCTTATTGCCGTGGTTTTGATGTAGGAGCTGACGGCCCTCTTCTGGATGAGTGCTTTAACGACTTCATCTGCAGGTAACAGCTCATAGATGCCCATTCGACCGGAATATCCGCGATGGTCACAACACTCGCAGCCTTTGGCGCACCATAGCGAAAACTTCCCGTTAGCGTTCGAGTATTTCCTCCTCCATTCGACAATCTTGGCTCGGGGATCCTCGTCGGTTCCCGCACAATACTCCTCAGCCATTCTCTCTAACTCTTCTTTTTCCGGCTCATAAGAAACCCTGCAAAATTCGCAAAATTTTCTGGCCAATCGCTGAGAAAGAATCCCGATAAATGCATCGGAGAGACTGAAAGGGTCCAGCCCCCAGTCAAGAAGGCGAACAATCGATTCGGCCGCACTGTTGGTGTGCAGGGTTGATCGGACCAAATGGCCTGTAAGAGATGCCTCGATGCCGATTTTTGCAGTCTCAAGATCGCGCATTTCACCGACCATGATAACGTCGGGATCCGCCCGCAAAAAACTTCTCAGTGCAGCAGCAAATGACCAGCCGATTTTTGAATTGACCTGCACCTGGCATAACCCGGGCTGAGTAATTTCGATCGGATCCTCAGCGGTCCATATTTTTGTTGCACCCTCGTTGAGATGCGCCAAAACCGAATGCAGTGTCGTGGTTTTGCCTGATCCTGTAGGCCCGCAAACCAGAAATAAACCCTGCGGCTTGCCAATAATTCCTCGAAGGGTATCGAGGGATTTTCGATCCAATCCGAGATACTCCAGCGATACGGCTTCGTTATTGGTCAATAACCGGATAACAACGTCTTCAAGTCCATCGCGTGTCGGAATGACCGCCATACGCAACTCGATATCCACTGCAGCATAACGGCTGAAATCGATTTTCCCGTCCTGGGGCTTTCTGCGTTCCGTGATGTCGAGCTGACTCATGATTTTCAGGCGTGAAACAATCGCACCTCGAAAACGGTCTGGAATCGACAAATATTGCTGAAGAATTCCGTCCTTGCGAAATCGGACTCGAAGATCTTTTTGGTTGCCGCTCGATTCAAAATGAATATCTGACGCCTTTTGCATTACGGCATCAAAGATGATCTTATTCACCAACTTGACCAGCGTGCTGTCGCTCTCAACCAGTAATTCCTCGGGAACAGCATTGTTAATGTTCTCGTAGGACAGCCGAGATGCCAGGTCGATTGCCTTTAATTCTTCTTTTACCGAGTTTTGCGGTATAAGCCTCTGGACATTTGATTTATTTAAATCGTTCATAATCAATTACTTGAATTTATATTCTTGATTTTTAACGTTCTAAAACCTTGGTTAACCTATTTTATATTTTTCATTTATATCATATTTACGTTTAAAAGGCATACTCATTTAAATGCCGGTACTGAATGATTAACGAGCACCTACCACATGAAAAAAACCTGACATTTCAATTACTTGCAGTATTAGTATTCTGCGCTCCCCTGCCGGCCGCGTTCGCCACAGATGCTTTCCCCATACGGCCAGTACGTGTCATCGTCACCTTCCCACCCGGTGGCGGCCTTGATCTGATGGCTCGAATCGTTGGTAAAACACTCTCAGAGACTTGGGGCCAGCAAGTCGTCATCGATAACAGGATTGGGGCGGGAGGGACCATCGGCACAGCATTAGCAGCCAAAGCGCCGCCCAACGGCTATACGCTGCTCTTTGTCTCCTCCTCACACGCGATCAATCCCGCGGTGTATCGCAAACTACCCTACGACACCGAGAAGGAATTCGTACCGATAACCCTAACCACCCTTGCCCCGCATTTGCTGGTGGTTCACCCTTCATTCGCTGCAACCTCGCTCAAGGAACTCATCGCGATGGCCAAGGCAAAACCGGGAGCGATACCGTATGTATCCGGCGGCGTCGGCTCCTCGACCCACCTGGCGGGTGAATTGCTGAAGTCTCTTGCCGGCATCGATCTGCTGCACGTTCCGACCAAAGGAACGGGACCGGCTGTCACGGAAATCCTCTCCGGACGTGTGCCGATCACCATTGCGACCGTGCCCTCGGTGCTGAATCACGTCAAAGCCGGAAAACTGCGTGCACTGGGACTGACTTCCACCCGCCGCTCGGCCAGCGCCCCGGAATATCTGCCGATTGCGGATCAAGGCGTGCCTGGCTATGAAGCTGCCAGCTGGCATGGCGTACTGGCACCGCGCGGTCTACCGCCCCCCTGCTCAAGCAGTTGAACCGCGACATCAACGCCGCCCTGCTAGTGCACAGGCCGTCTCCGCAGTGCTCGGTGGCGAAGTCCCTGCATCCTTTATGACCACACCGGCGGCCCTGCCACATACCAAATCGGGGCGTCTGCGCGCCATCGGCGTCAGCGACGCCAAACGCTCGCCGATCATGCCCGAGGTTCAGGCGATCGGGGAAACGCTGAAGGGTTACGACATCATTCTCTACAGTGGTGTTCTGGGCCCGGCAGGCATACCGGCGGATATAGTGAACAGGCTCCATGGCGATCTGACATCTATGCTCAAGCAGCCTAAGATACAGGAACAATGGACACGTTACGGAGCAACGCCGGTGTTCATGCCGTCGGCGCAGGTCTCCGAGCACATCAAATCGGAAATCACCAACCTGGGCGTGATCGTCAAAGCTTCGGGTGCAAGGATCGATTAACCCCGCCACGATTACCGTGATAACTCCCGGAAACCATCAAACGGTTTCCGGGACCATCTCAATCGCGCCACAGGGACATTCGGCCGCACAAACGCCGCACCCTTTGCAGTAATCGTAGTTGAACTGGAAACGTTTGCCCGCACCGAGCTTGATCACCGCATTATCGGGGCAGACGCCGTAACAGTTGTCGCATTCGAAACAGTTGCCGCAACTGAGGCAGCGCCGCGCTTCAAACAAGGCATTGTCCTCCGTCAGACCGCCTTGAACCTCGTCGAAGCTGCTGGTCCTGCGCGCAATTTCCAGTTGTGGTTGCACCGTCTTCGGTGCATCGCTGTAATACCAGGCATTGATGCGCTCAAAATCAGCCGGTGCATGTTTGGCAACGACTGCGGGTGCCACACCGCGCAACCAGGCATCAATATGCCGGGCGGCCTTTTTGCCGTGACCGACAGCAACGGTCACGTTGCGCTCGGCCGGCACCATGTCGCCGCCGGCAAACAACCCCGGATGCCGCGTCATCAGCGTTGCCGGATCGACCTGCACCACTCCATCCTTGATCTCCAGACCAGGCACACCTTCGAGCAATGACAGATCGACGTCCTGCCCCAAAGCCAGCACCAGTGAATCCGCTGCAAGCGTTTCAAGCTCGCCCGTCGGTTGCGGATTACCCTTCTCATCGAGAACCATTTTTTCGATGGTCAAAGCACTCTCATCAGCCTGACGGATAGTGGACAACCATTTCACCATCACGCCTTCCTGCAACGCCTCTTCCACCTCAAAGTCGTGGGCAGGCATGCGTTCACGGGTGCGCCGGTAAACGATAATGGCTTCGGTCGCACCCAGGCGTTTTGCCGTCCGCGCCACGTCGATCGCGGTATTGCCACCGCCGTATACCACCACCCGGCGTCCCAGCAAGGGTTTTTCTTCGCCTTCCATCGAACGCAACACCGCTACTGCATCGAGAATGCGCGAAGAATCCTTGGCCGGTATGAACGCACGCTTGGCGATATGGGCACCGACTGCCAGAAATGCCGCATCAAATGCACCCTCATGCATGCTTTCGACGATATTGGCAACACGGGCATTCAGTTCGACTGTCACACCCATGGCCATCACACGCTGCATTTCGGCTTCCAGAACATCCCGCGGCAGACGGTATTTGGGGATGCCGAAACGCATCATGCCACCGAGCATGGGTCCCGCTTCCTTCACGGTGACTCTGTGACCCATGCGACGCAGATGGTAAGCGGCAGACATGCCCGAAGGGCCTGCGCCGACCACCAGCACATGTTTTCCTGATTCCTGCTCCGGCGCCTTGAACTGCCAGCCGCGTTTCAAGGCCTCATCACCGAGAAAACGCTCTACTGAGTTGATCCCGACAGCCGCGTCGATCCTGCCGCGATTACAAACGCCCTCGCAACTGTGGTAACAAACGCGACCCATGATCGCCGGAAACGGATTGTCGCGGGTCAGATGCCGCCACGCAGATTCATAGTCGCCGCTCTCGGCATGGAACAACCAGCCCTGAATATCCTCGCCGGCAGGACACTGCGCATTACATGGCGGTAAACGATCCACATAAACCGGACGTTCGGTGCGCCAGGTACCGGTCTTGTTGGCCAGTGAAGAACCCGGATCAAGGGTGATTGCAAAGGGCTTCTGCATGGTCATTGGGCATCCTCCTGCAGTCCAAAACGCCTGATATTGCGATCAGCCTGCGCCTGGATGCGCTCCAGCATCTGCGGATGGCCTTTGGCTCCGAAAATATGCGCAAACCGTTTTTGCGGCCGCAGGTATTCCTCGACAGGAACCCGGTGGCGGATTTTCGTAACAGCGGTGACCTCGCCTCGCTCGGCCTCAAACACCGGAAACAGCCCGGTTTCACGCGCCAGTCGCGCCAGTTTGATGGTGTCCTGACTGGCTGCACCCCAGCCGAGTGGGCAAGGCACCAGAATGTGCAGGTAACGCGCCCCGTGCATCGTCATTGCCCGCTCGACTTTGGCTTCGAGGTCACGCAAATCCGCAACCGTGGCGGTCGCCACATAAGGGATTTCATGCGCCATGGCGATCAGCGGCACGTTTTTGCCCTGACCGAACAGCGCACCCGGATCTGCACCGACCGCCATGGTTGTCGCGGTACGTGCCGCCGGTGGCGTCGCCGAGCTGCGCTGCACCCCCGTATTCATGTAGGCCTCGTTGTCGTAGCAGATATAGAGCACGTCATCGTTGCGCTCGAACATGCCTGACAGGCAACCGAAGCCGATGTCCGTGGTGCCGCCATCCCCGCCCTGCGCAATGACTCTGACGTCGCTACGCCCCTTGACCTTCATCGCTGCAGCGATTCCGGTGCCAACAGCCGCGGCGTTGCCGAACAATGAATGAATCCATGGCAATTGCCAGGAGGTCTCGGGATAAGGTGTTGAAAACACTTCCAGACAGCCGGTCGCATTGGCGGCAATCAACTGCCCCTTGGTCGCACGCATCGCGGCATCGACAGCATAACGGGCCCCCAGGGCCTCCCCGCAGCCCTGACAGGCGCGATGCCCTGAATTCAGCGAATTGCTGCGTTCCGAAGAGGACTGGACACTGCGTTGCTCCGGCGACAGCAAACGGTTACCGACAGTAAAAGTGCCAGTCTGGTAGAACTTGATGGGCGCAGTCATCTCAATGCACCTTGGAGGCAACCGTTCCGACATCACGGAGCAGGTTTTCGGCAATCGGTCCGCTGCGCCGTGTTGCCGCCTCCCGCTCCAGTTGGCGATTCACAATCCGCCAGTCGAGATCCATGAACGTCAACGGCTGCAGTTTGTCGGCGATGGCTTCGAGCAATGTCCGCGCCAGCGATGCCTTCGTGATGGCGCGACCGCCAAGACCGGCCACAACGGTGTAACCATGCAGATGCAAACCGGAGAGCGCCAGCCGCACATCGGTCGATACCACGCCACCCAGTCCGACGGAAAAACTCTTTTCCAGAACGACCACACGTTTTGCGTTTTGCAACGCAGCTCGCACCGCAGCAAGCGGAAACGGCCGGAAGGAATGAATACCCATTACACCGATTTTGTGTCCGTCGTTGCGTAATTCATCGACAGTGTCCTTCAGAGTGCCCAACACGGAACCCAGCGCAACCACGATGGTTTCCGCATCCTCACACCGGTAACTGCGCAACAGTCCGCCCGATTTCCGTCCGAAGCGCTGCTCAAATTCA